>NZ_JAPVZU010000016.1:0-50055 GCF_041432545.1 Streptococcus sp. 27098_8_113
GCGCGTGATTGAAATCTTCCGTTATCTGACAGATCTTTACCAAGAAGCTATGGATGTGACAGATGAAGAAGGCGACGATGTGACCAACGATATCTTCGTTGGTGCTAAGGCAGACCTTGAAAAGACGATCTGGATGTTGACAGCTGAACTTGGCCAAGCACCAGGTTTGTAAAATGATGTTTAAAGAGGCTGGGACAAAAGTCCTAGCCTCTCAATTTTCTTTGGATTGTCGAGCAAGACGCAGTGGTTGAGTGGGCTCTACTACGCTGATTTCATCAGCTTTTACAGCCCTACTCAACTGTGCGGAGGTGGGACTACGAAATCGAATTCTAACGAATTACCGATTTCTGTCCCACTCTCTGTTTTTTCTTAAGGATTGTTTAAGCTTCTTCCCTTATACTAAGATTATCAAATGAAGACCTCCTAACTTTGTTTGATAGAACTCCTAAACTTTTCTTTTTCATAATAATCTCCTGAAAAGGCAGCCTTTGTGGCTGTCTTTTCTGTTTTGTCATCTTGAAAACTTTGCTAAAATCTGATAAAATATAGCTCATGAAAACACTCTATGATGTGCAGCAATTTCTTAAAAATTTCGGGATCATTATCTATATGGGCAAGCGTCTTTATGATATTGAGATGATGAAAATTGAGTTGGAGCGGATTTACGATGCTGGCCTGATGGATAAGCTTGATTATCTGGAGGCTGAGGCGGTCCTGCGCAGAGAGCATCAAGTAGAGTTGAAGTATTTAGAAGATAAAGGGAGAAACTAGAATGGGAATTTGGACTTTATGGGCAATCTTGCTGGGAATGTTGGCTTGGATGGGCTTCAATTATTTCCGTATTCGTCGTGCAGCTAAGGTAGTAGATAATAGTGAGTTTGAAGGCTTGATTCGTCAGGGGCAATTGATTGACCTGCGTGATCCATCGGATTTCCATCGCAAGCATATCTTGGGGGCGCGCAATATTCCGTCTCAACAGCTTAAGTCTAGTATCAATGCACTTCGCAAAGACAAACCAGTTCTTCTATATGAAAACAGCCGTGGGCAACGTGTGACTAATGCGGCAATCTACTTGAAGAAGCAAGGTTTTAATGATATTTATATCCTGTCTTACGGTCTTGATTCATGGAGTGGCAAGGTAAAGACAAGCTGATTCTTTGTAGAAATATATACAAAGCTAACTACTTATAATTTAATTGGTCTGATTTTGGGCAATTCTCATTAAAAAGAAACTCAATTAGATTATAAAACAGAAAGAATTCTTAATATCGTCGGTATTGTCATTTCTGTCATCAACTGGATTGCAGGATTTCTTCTGACTATGAATGGATTTATGTAATAAATAATAAAAAGGCTTGAATAAGCCTTTTTGTTTTACCAAGTTTGTTCCAAATAGCCTTTGATAATCTCGAGTTCGGAAGGATTCAGCGGTCGATAACTGCCTTCTGTTAGATTGGGATCCAGCTGAAAATCACCGAAATGAGTGCGTTTGAGATAGGTGACCTTGACACCAACTGCTAGAAACATTTTCTTGACCTGATGAAATTTCCCTTCAGAAATGTTAACTGAGGCGGTGGAGTGCTCGAAGCTAGTCGAGTGAATCTGAAGTTGAGCGGGTTTGCAACGAGTGCCATCCAGGAAAACAATGCCTTGCTGAAAAGCAACTATGGCTTCTTGGTCAAGAGGACCGTTGACTTCGACATAGTAGGTCTTTGCGATATGGTATTGTGGATGGAGGAGCTGAAATCCCAGTGGCCCATTATCTGTGATCAGAAGCAGACCTCGTGTATCACGATCCAAACGGCCGATGGCGTAAAGCTGGTCGTTAAAATCTTCTGGGGCAATTAGATCTATGACAGTCATCTTATCCGAGTCAGAATTGGCAGTGACAGCACCGGCGGGCTTGTTCATCAGAAAATAATGTTGGGCTAGGTGGTTTAAAGGTTTACCAGCTAGGCTAATGGACTGGAGGCCACTATCGACATTTTGACTGAGGGAGCGAGCTGCTTGACCGTCAATTACAATCTGCCTTAGTCGCAGTTTTTGTTTCATCTCTTTCCGGCTAATCTTAGCTAGGGCTAAGAATTTATCAAGGCGCATGAGTTTTCCTTTCAACGGTTTGGATCGATTCTTTTTTCTTTTTATCATACACTTTCGGAAGTAAAATTGCAAAAATAGCTACAGTTTACGATTTACCTATGAAAACATTTACACTTGGTTAGCCCGTGTTTTTTGGAAAAAACTGTGTTATAATTTTTAGTTGGAAATAAATAATAAGATTTAGAGGAAATCATGACAAAATTAAGAGAAGATATCCGTAACATTGCGATTATCGCCCACGTTGACCATGGGAAAACAACCCTCGTTGACGAATTATTGAAACAATCTGAAACTCTTGATGCACGTACTGAATTGGCAGAACGTGCTATGGACTCAAACGATATCGAAAAAGAGCGCGGTATTACGATCCTTGCTAAAAATACAGCTGTTGCTTACAACGGAACTCGTATCAACATCATGGACACGCCAGGACACGCGGACTTCGGTGGAGAAGTTGAGCGTATCATGAAAATGGTTGACGGTGTTGTTTTGGTCGTAGATGCCTACGAAGGAACCATGCCACAAACTCGTTTCGTATTGAAAAAAGCCTTGGAACAAGATCTTGTACCTATCGTTGTGGTTAACAAAATTGATAAACCATCAGCTCGCCCAGCAGAAGTAGTGGACGAAGTATTGGAACTCTTCATTGAACTTGGTGCAGATGATGACCAGCTAGACTTCCCAGTTGTTTATGCTTCAGCGATTAACGGGACATCTTCATTGTCAGACGATCCAGCTGATCAAGAAAAAACAATGGCACCAATCTTTGATACCATCATCGACCATATCCCAGCTCCAGTGGACAACTCAGATGAGCCTTTGCAGTTCCAAGTTTCACTTTTGGACTACAATGACTTCGTAGGTCGTATCGGTATCGGACGTGTCTTCCGTGGTAGTGTGAAAGTTGGGGACCAAGTTACTCTTTCTAAACTAGACGGCACAACGAAGAACTTCCGTGTTACAAAACTTTTCGGTTTCTTTGGTTTAGAACGTCGTGAGATCCAAGAAGCTAAAGCGGGTGATTTGATTGCCGTTTCAGGTATGGAAGATATCTTCGTTGGTGAAACTATTACTCCGACAGACGCAGTTGAAGCTCTTCCAATCCTACACATCGATGAACCAACGCTCCAAATGACCTTCTTGGTGAATAACTCACCATTTGCTGGTCGTGAGGGTAAATGGGTAACGTCTCGTAAGGTGGAAGAACGTTTGCAGGCTGAGCTACAAACAGACGTTTCCCTTCGTGTTGACCCAACTGATTCACCAGATAAGTGGACCGTTTCAGGTCGTGGAGAATTGCACTTGTCAATCCTGATCGAAACCATGCGTCGTGAGGGATATGAGCTTCAAGTATCTCGTCCAGAAGTTATTGTAAAAGAAATCGACGGTGTTAAATGTGAGCCGTTTGAGCGTGTCCAAATCGACACTCCAGAAGAATACCAAGGATCTGTAATCCAAAGTCTTTCTGAACGTAAGGGTGAAATGTTGGATATGATTTCAACTGGAAATGGTCAAACTCGTTTGGTCTTCCTTGTTCCAGCGCGTGGTTTGATCGGATACTCAACTGAGTTCTTGTCAATGACGCGTGGTTACGGTATCATGAACCATACCTTCGACCAATACTTGCCACTCATCCCAGGTGAAATTGGTGGACGTCACCGTGGTGCCCTTGTTTCTATCGATGCTGGTAAGGCTACAACATACTCTATCATGTCTATCGAAGAACGTGGTACTATCTTTGTTAACCCAGGTACTGAGGTTTACGAAGGAATGATCATCGGTGAAAACTCTCGTGAAAACGACTTGACTGTTAATATCACCAAGGCCAAACAAATGACCAACGTTCGTTCAGCTACTAAGGACCAAACAGCTGTTATCAAGACACCTCGTATCTTGACCCTTGAAGAGTCACTTGAGTTCTTGAACGACGATGAATACATGGAAGTAACACCTGAGTCTATCCGTTTGCGTAAACAAATCTTGAACAAGCAAGAACGCGAAAAAGCTAATAAAAATAAGAAAAAACAAGCAGCGGAATAAATCATTTAGTTGACTGATGGTAGAAAGGAGCAGCATGATTTACCTGATTATTGGAATATTAATCCTGCTTTTCTATGTATTTGCCATTCCAACTAGTATTAAGGGGACGTTGAATGTCTTGACATTCGTACTCTTGCTGGTTGCCTTGATCATTTTGTTTGCTTTAGCAATTTTTCAAATTTTTAAATTACCTGGAGAATTATTTGTGAGTATCTTTTTGATTATTATTACAGTGTGGGCCTTGATGGACATTGAGCGTCTGGTACCATCTCAGAAATCAAAAGAACTTTAAACCCATAAACTATAAGGAAGGAATTAGGATTTCAAAGGTCGTGTAGACTTTCGGTAGCCTAATTCCTTTTGTTTATCTAAAGCGAAATTCTTCGATAGTGATTTTATCTGAGTAAAAACAAATACAGATACGGATATTTTTTCATTTAGCGAGAGCCTAATTCTTTTGAATTCTGTTGATAATCAGTGAGCAGGTCAGGCTTGATAAGACACTAGCAATCAAATGTTATAGATAGTTATCACCTGTATAAATAGATTTTTCAAAGATTTCAAATAGAATAATATTTCTTCTTATTTATTAAAAGCGGCTAACAGTTAAAATAAAAGCCTGATATGACTTTTTTATTTTCGCAAAAAAAGGTAAAATAGAAGGTAGTATGAATGAAGAGGTACATGATGAAGACTATTTCAAAATTTGCCAATAAGAAAGTTTTGGTGTTGGGTTTAGCTAAATCAGGGGAGTCAGCTGCCCGTCTTTTGGATAAATTGGGAGCGATTGTGACGGTTAATGATGGGAAACCTTTCGAGGAAAATCCAGCTGCCCAATCTTTACTTGAAGAAGGAATTAAGGTCGTGACAGGTGGTCATCCATTGGAGTTATTGGATGAAGATTTTGAATGGATGGTGAAAAATCCGGGCATTCCTTACAATAATCCTATGGTTATGAGGGCTTTGGAAAAGAAGATTCCTGTTATTACTGAAGTGGAGCTAGCCTATCTGATTTCGGATGCACCGATTATTGGGATTACTGGTTCCAATGGGAAAACGACTACGACAACCATGATTGCGGAAGTGCTAACAGCAGGTGGTCAAAATGGTCTTTTGTCTGGGAATATCGGATTTCCAGCTAGTCAAGTCGCTCAAGATGCGGGTAAAACAGACACTTTGGTCATGGAACTTTCTTCCTTCCAACTAATGGGAATCGAAGCCTTCCATCCAGAAATAGCGGTGATTACCAATCTGATGCCGACACATCTGGACTATCACGGCTCTTTTGAGGAATATGTGGCAGCCAAGTGGAATATCCAAAAAAATATGACGGCTTCTGACTATGTCGTTTTGAATTTCAATCAAGATTTGGCGAAAGAATTGGCTAAGAAAACGGCAGCCCAGGTGATTCCTTTTTCAACCCAAGAACAAGTCGATGGAGCCTACTTGGACGGCGATGTGCTGACCTTCCGTGGGGAAGCCATTATGAAAGCTTCTGAACTAGGCGTGCCTGGTAGCCATAATGTAGAAAATGCTCTAGCAACCATTGCTGTCGCCAAACTGCGCGGGATTGACAATCAAGTTATTAAAGAAACTCTGGCTCATTTTGGTGGTGTCAAGCATCGTCTCCAGTATGTGGGCGAAATCAATCAAGTCAAATTTTACAATGACAGTAAATCAACTAATATTTTAGCGACACAAAAAGCTTTGTCAGGCTTTGACAATAGCAAGGTCATTTTGATTGCTGGTGGTCTGGATCGTGGCAATGAATTTGATGAATTGGTGCCAGATATCAAGGGCTTGAAAAAGATGGTGATTCTGGGAGAATCGGCTGCGCGTGTTAAGCGGGCTGCGGATCAGGCAGAAGTAAGCTATCTGGACGCTTCAGATATCAGAGATGCTACTCGCAAAGCCTTTTCTGTGGCGGAGCCTGGGGATGTTGTCCTTCTCAGTCCGGCCAATGCTAGCTGGGATATGTATAAGAATTTTGAAGTGCGGGGCGATGAATTCCTTGCAGTATTTAAAGAATTAAAGGGATAAAATGAAAAAAATAGTATTTACAGGCGGAGGGACAGTTGGTCATGTTACCCTCAATCTTTTGCTGATACCTAAATTTATCGAAGAGGGCTGGGAAGTCCATTATATTGGTGACCGCCATGGGATTGAGTACAAGGAAATTCAAAAATCAGGTCTACCTATTGTTTTCCATTCGATTGCAACTGGCAAGCTCCGTCGCTATTTTTCTTGGCAGAATCTTTGGGATGTTTTTAAAGTGGCAGGCGGCATTCTCCAGTCGCTGGGTATCATGTTAAAAGTCCGTCCCAAAGCTCTATTTTCAAAAGGAGGCTTTGTGTCTGTTCCGCCAGTGATAGCGGCAAAGGTGACAGGCATTCCAGTCTTTATCCATGAGTCTGATTTGTCGCTTGGTTTGGCCAATAAAATTGGTTATAAATGCGCGACAAAGATGTTCACGACTTTTGAACAAGCAGAAGGACTGAGCAAGGCTGAACATGTTGGAGCGGTGACCAAGATTGCGGCCCTCCCTCAAACAGAACCAGCTGAGATTGAGAAAATTAAGGCCCATTTCACAGAAGGAAAACCTACCTTGCTCTTTGTTGGTGGCTCAGGAGGAGCGAAAGTCTTCAATGATTTTATTACCAAAAATAAGGATCGCTTGATTGAAAAATACAATATTATCAATCTGACGGGCGATGCTAGCTTGGATGAGCTTTCCCATCGCATTTACCGAGTGTCCTATGTGACAGATCTATATCAGCCACTAATGGCTATGGCAGATGTCGTCGTGACACGAGGTGGTTCCAATACGATTTTTGAATTACTGGCTATGAAGAAGTTGCAAGTGATTGTACCTTTGGGGCTTGGGGCAAGTCGAGGAGATCAGATTGAAAATGCCAATTACTTCTTGGAAAAAGGCTATGCGCTTAAAATCAATGAAGAAAACTTGAATCGGGTCAATCTCCAAGTAGCAGTGGATGATTTACTAAGAGAAAAGGATGCTTACTATCAACGAATGGAAAAAGCACCTGAATTAACATCAGTAGATGAATTTTATGAAATTTTGAAGCAAGATATTAACAAAGGGAAAAAATGAAAAAAAGTAAGGAAGATAAGCAAGAGACTGCTCAACTTTCTCTTTCTGAATGGCAAGTCAGAAACAAAGAGTATCTTGAGAAAAAAGCTCAAGAAAAGGCAAAAAAGCAAGCTGAGTTAGAGAAAAAAAGAGCTGAACTAGAGCAGAAAAAAGAAGAAATGAAGGCGGAACTGGAAAATCAGGAGCCTTCTAACGAAGAAGATACTGTCTCCGAAGAAATTGACACAGACTCTCCTACAAGTGAGGAAGAAGATGCAGTTCAAGATTCTGAAAGTGAATCTGAAGTTGAGGAGCAAGAGGAAGTCCAAAAACAAGAAGAAGAGCAAGAGGAAGAAGTAGAGCAGCTTGAGTTTTCAAAAGTTCCAATTGAGAAAATTCATTGGTATCGAGCTTTGCCAGTTTTAGTGACAAGCTCCCTAGTTTTTTTAGCTTCCCTTTATTTTCTCACACCGCTTGCAACTATGAAGACCATTGAATTTACTGGGAACAAGGTTGTGAGTCAGGAAGAACTAAGAAGCAGTAGCAAAATCGATCAGCGCGATTATACTGTTACTGTTTACAAAAATCGCCATCATTACGAGCAAAATCTGAAAGCTTCTAGCCCCTGGATTGAAAATGTAGAAATGACTTATCAATTCCCACTGACTTTCAAAATCGATGTTCAGGAATATGGCATTTTAGGTTATTTGCAGAAAGATTCTAAGTATTATCCCATTTTAACGAGTGGAGAATACGTAAAAAATGAGGTTGCGGCTGATGCCTTGCCGGAAGAGCGGATGGATGTGACCTTTTCGGATGCAGGCTTGATCAAGGAATTCGTTCAACAACTGAAGAATGTTCCCGATTCAGTCAAAAAGAGCATTAGAAAAGTTGATTTAACTCCTAGCAAGGTGACAGAAGATTTAGTGACTATTACCATGTCTGATGAACACCAAATTTTAGTTCCTATTTCTCATATTGCTAAGAAACTTCCTTACTATGAAGGAATTCATCCTCAGTTGGAAGTGCCAAGTGTAGTTGATATGGAGGCTGGTATTTTTAGCTATGCCCAAGGCACAGAAAATGAAGCTATCCATGAAGCTAGCAACGATGCGCAAGATACAGAATCTTCAACTCAACATGCAGAGCAATCTACCGAGCATTCTGCTCAATCTCAGGCAGAAAAGCCAGAGATTTCTGAAAATAACTAATTATTATAGATAAAAAACTGCGCCAATTTCGTATTTTTATGATATAATAAAGTTTGGATAACCCTATTTTCTAGAGTTATTTGTATTAGAATGGAAACGTGGAAGACAGAGAGGACTGATGTAATGGCTAGAGATGGCTTTTTTACTGGATTAGATATAGGAAGTAGCACAATTAAAGTGTTGGTGGCAGAGCACATCAACGGTGAAATGAATGTTATTGGAGTCAGCAATGCAAAGAGTGCTGGCGTTAAAGATGGGATTATTGTCGATATTGAAGCAGCAGCAGCAGCTATTAAGTCAGCAATTTCTCAAGCAGAGGAAAAAGCGGGGATTTCAATTGGACTAGTGAATGTTGGCTTGCCTGCAAATCTATTGCAAATTGAGCCAACTCAAGGAATGATTCCTGTGACTAGTGACTCCAAAGAAATTACCGATGAAGATGTCGAGAGCGTTGTAAGATCTGCCTTGACCAAGAGCATGACTCCTGACCGTGAAGTAATTACCTTCATTCCAGAAGAGTTTGTTGTTGATGGCTTCCAAGGAATCCGTGATCCTCGTGGTATGATGGGGATTCGCCTAGAAATGCGTGGCCTACTCTACACTGGTCCTCGTACAATCCTGCATAATCTCCGTAAGACAGTAGAGCGTGCAGGAGTGAAATTGGAAAATATTATCATTTCTCCTTTAGCGATGACAAAATCCATCCTGAACGAAGGAGAACGGGAGTTTGGTGCGACAGTCATTGATATGGGTGGCGGACAAACTACAGTTGCTTCTGTAAAAAATCAAGAATTACAGTTTACCAATATCTATCAAGAAGGCGGGGACTATGTCACAAAAGACATTTCAAAAGTCTTGAAAACTTCTCAGAAATTGGCAGAAAGCTTGAAATTTAACTATGGTGTAGCTTATGTACCATTTGCAGGCACAGAATCTTTCCCAGTTGAAGTCATCGGGGAAGTTAATCCAGTTGAAATAACAGAAACCTATCTAGCTGAAATCATCTCTGCTCGTATCAAACATGTTTTTGAACAAATCAAGCAAGATTTAGATAGAAGACACGTGTTAGATCTTCCTGGTGGTATCGTTATCGTTGGTGGTGGAGCGATCTTACCTGGCGTTGTAGAATTAGCTCAGGAAGTATTTGGTGTTCACACTAAATTATATGTACCAAATCAAATCGGTATCCGTAATCCAGCTTTTGCTCACGTGATTAGTCTTTCAGAGTATGCGGGCAATCTGACCGAAGTGGATCGAATTGCACAAGCTGCTGTTCGTGGAGACGAGCAGTTACGTCATCAAGCAACTAGCTTTGAACGTCCAAGTCATAGAGTACCTCGCTTTGATCATCAGCCGGTTGAACCAGTTCAACCAGTTCAAGAGGTGGAACCAGAAATTGCACCGCTTAGAAATGAAGTACCACAAGAGGAACCAAAAGCTAGTTTTACAGATAAGATGCGCAATTTAATTGGTAATATGTTTGAGTAAGGAGAATAAATAGATTATGACATTTTCATTTGATGCGGCTGCTGCACAAGGCGCAGTCATTAAAGTAATTGGTGTCGGTGGTGGCGGCGGAAACGCTATTAACCGAATGATCGATGAAGGTCTTGCTGGCGTAGAATTTATCGCAGCAAATACAGATGTGCAAGCACTTAGCAGTGCAAAAGCAGAAACAGTTATCCAGCTTGGTCCTAAGTTGACTCGTGGTCTGGGTGCTGGAGGTCAACCTGAGGTTGGTCGTAAAGCAGCTGAAGAAAGCGAAGAAGTTTTGACAGAAGCCCTTCAAGGAGCAGACATGGTCTTTATCACTGCTGGTATGGGTGGTGGCTCTGGTACAGGTGCTGCACCAGTTATTGCTCGCATTGCTAAATCAGTAGGCGCCTTAACTGTAGCAGTTGTAACTCGTCCATTTGGCTTTGAAGGAAGCAAGCGTGGTAATTTTGCCGTTGAAGGAATCAATGAACTGCGTGAACATGTAGATACTCTTTTGATTATTTCAAACAACAACCTTTTGGAAATTGTTGACAAGAAAACTCCGCTTCTGGAAGCCTTGAGTGAAGCTGATAACGTATTGCGCCAAGGGGTTCAGGGTATTACTGATTTGATTACTAGCCCTGGCTTGATTAACCTTGACTTTGCAGACGTGAAGACTGTTATGGAAAACAAGGGTAATGCTTTGATGGGTATCGGTATCGGAAGCGGTGAAGAACGTGTTATTGAAGCAGCTCGCAAAGCTATCTACTCTCCACTTCTTGAGACAACTATTGACGGTGCAGAAGACGTGATCGTCAACGTTACTGGTGGCCTAGATATGACTTTGATTGAAGCGGAAGAAGCTTCTGAAATCGTTAATCAGGCAGCTGGTCATGGTGTCAACATCTGGCTCGGTACTTCTATTGATGAATCTATGAAGGATGAAATCCGTGTGACTGTTGTTGCAACAGGTGTTAAAGAGGATAAGGTTGATAAGGTAAGTGGATTGCAAGGCGTTAAACATGCGAGCCGAGCTGAGCAAGTACGCTCAGCACAATCATCTGCTCATTATGATCGAAACTTTGATATGGCAGAAACAAGAGAAATGCCAGCTCCTTCTCATCGCTCAACTGTAGAAACTTCTAGAGCTTCAGCCTTTGGAGACTGGGATTTACGTCGTGAATCAATCGTTCGTCAAGCAGAACCTGTGCCATCTAGCCGTGTAGAGCGCTTTACAGATATTAAGGAAGAAGATGACGAACTTGAAACACCGCCATTCTTTAGAAATCGCTAATTAAATGGATTTTCAAGCAAATAAAGATTTAATTTTTCAAAATGTTGCTCAAATGGTTGAAAAAGAAAATCGATTGAAGGACTCCGTAAACATTATTGCGGTTACCAAGTATGTTGACTGTGAAACAGCGAAAAAATTCGTGGATACAGGAATCAAACATATTGGAGAAAATCGAGTAGATAAGTTTCTTGAAAAATATCATGCTTTAAAGGAAGAAAACCTTACCTGGCATTTGATTGGTAGTTTGCAGAGAAGAAAAGTGAAAGATGTGATCAACTATGTTGATTATTTCCATGCTTTAGACTCTGTCAAATTGGCTCAAGAAATCAACAAGCGAGCAGATCATGTGATTAATTGTTTCTTGCAAGTGAATATTTCAAAAGAAGAAAGCAAGCACGGTTTTTTAGTTGAAGAACTTGATAGTGTTTTACCAGAGCTTGTAGCCTTAGAAAATATTTGCATTGTTGGCCTGATGACCATGGCTCCACTCGAAGCTGATCATCAAGAGCTGAATCAGATTTTTTCAGAGGCACATCAGCTTCAACAAAACTTACAAAGCAAACAGTTAAAAAACATGCCCTTTTCTGATTTGAGTATGGGAATGAGCCGTGATTATCCAGAAGCGATTGCCAACGGCTCAACCTATGTCAGAATCGGAACAGCATTTTTTAAATAGGAAAGAACTATGTCATTTAAAGATAAATTTGATAAATTTATAGAATACTTTACAGAAGATGGGGAGAAGTCTGACTTACCAGTACAGCCTTCAGATGAATCTGATTCTGTTTTGAAGCCTGCAGAGATCGAGCCAGTTCCGGCTGCATCGGCAAAGGAAAACGCACGTACTCGTTCAGCTTCTTCACAAGTCCAACAAAAGCCTGCAACGGAAAATATTACTAGATTGCATGCTCGCCAACAAGAACTGGCTCAGCATCGAGTGAAATCTAGTGAGAAGGTTACGATTGATGTTCGCTATCCGAAAAAATATGAGGAAGCAACAGAGGTTGTTGATTTACTTGTGGCGAATGAGAGTATCTTAATTGATTTTCAATATATGACAGAGGTACAAGCAAGACGTTGCTTGGATTATCTTGATGGGGCGCGCTATGTTTTGGCTGGGAACTTGAGAAAAGTTGCTAGTACCATGTACTTACTCACTCCAATCAATGTTGTTGTCAATGTAGAAGATATTCGCCTTCCAAACGATGTGGATCTGAGTGAATACGATTTTGATATGAAACGCAGCAGATAATTAATGATTTACTTTATTTTAAAATTAGTTTCTAATCTAATTGATCTTTACTCCCTTCTCGTCTTCGTCTATGCACTCTTGTCTTGGTTCCCTGGAGCTTACCAAACAGCCCTAGGAAGGCTTGTCGGTTCTCTGGTTGAACCATTTTTGCGTTTGTTCCGCAGGTTACCCTTGCAGTTTGGTAGATTAGACTTTACTGTTCTGGCGGCACTTTTTGCCTTGAGAGTGCTTGATACCTTATTTCTACACTTCCTCGCTTCCTTGTTATTGCTATGGTAAACAATATCTATCAGCATTATTCTCAGGATGATCAAGATTTTCTGGATAAAAGCATGGAATTGCTTCAAAGAGTAGAAAATCAATATAGCTATGAGACGACTGCTTTTTTGAATCCTCATCAGGTCAATATTCTCAAAAATTTGAGTAAGCAATATGATGTGCAAGTATTTGCTAGTTCAGATTATTTTCCAAGCGAGTTTGCTAAAGTGTTGATTGCACCTAGCTATTACCAATTAGAACTCGAAGATTTCGATGTGGTCTTGCTAGAGATTACCTATGCAAGTAAGTTCTATAAGGTGACTCATTCACAAATTATGGGAACCCTTTTGCATCAGCTAGGGATTGAGAGGCGGACGTTTGGCGATATTATCGTCGTGGATGACCGTGCACAGGTATTTGTGGATAGAAGATTAGAAGAATATTTCATTACGAATGTTTCTAAAATAGCTAAAGTTCCAGTTCGGCTAAGAAGAGTTGATTTCAGAGAGCAGCTACAAGAGTCACCGGCGACTAAAACAACAGATGTTCTGGTCTCTAGTCTCAGATTGGATAAGCTGGTAGCGATAGTGTTTAAGTTATCACGCAGTCAAGCTGTGGAACTAATCATGGGGAAGCAGGTAAAGCAGAACTACAGAACCATTGATAATCCTAGTCACCAGCTCTCTCTGGGAGATTTGATTAGCGTTAGGAAATATGGAAGATTTAAGATTTTAACAGAAAATGGTTTTTCCAAAAATGGGAAGCATAAACTAACAGTTGAATTATTACCTAGCAAATAAGGAGGAAATATGGCACTAACATCATTAGATATTAGAGATAAAGCTTTTTCGACCAAATTTAGAGGGTATGATATTGATGAAGTTGAAGAATTTCTTGATATCATTGTCAATGATTATGAGGAACTAATCCGCGAGAATCATGAGAAAGAAGCAAAAATCCGCAATCTTGAAGAGCGCCTAATTTATTTTGATGAAATGAAAGACTCGCTCAGCCAATCTGTTTTGATTGCACAAGATACAGCAGAGCGGGTCAAACAGGCAGCACAAGAGCGTTCAGGAAATATTGTGCAGCAAGCAGAGCAAGATGCGCAACGTTTATTAGATAGAGCTAAGTATAAGGCAAATGACATTCTTCGTCAGGCTACAGATAATGCTAAAAGAGTAGCTGTTGAGACAGAAGAATTAAAAAATAAAACGCGTGTCTTCCATCAGCGCCTCAAATCGACGATTGAAAGTCAACTAAGTATTGTTGACTCTCCAGATTGGGAAGATATCCTTCGCCCGACTGCTACCTATCTTCAAACCAGTGATGAAGCCTTTAAAATGGTAGTTGAAGAAGCGCTTGGAGAAAAAGTCGAGCTAGAGGAAGAAGTGGATGTTACGCGCCAATTCTCACCTGAAGAATTAGCTGAATTGCAAGAACGAATTGAGCAAGCAAATCGAGATTTGGCAGAAACACAGACTCTTCAGACTATAGATGAAGAGCTGATCCAAGCACAACAGAAAGAAATTTTAGAATCTGGAGAACTTTCAGATTTGGATGAAGATTCTAAAGTTCAAGTGGATCTTTTATAAGTGCAGAAACACAAGGCAAATAAAATATTTTCAGCGAGCAGGTGGTGGTGAAAGACCTGTAATCCCTTTTGTTTGACTTATCATTCTGCTTCATCGTTTCTGAAGCGAGTAAGAAACGACGTCGGCCTACGTTACAGGCTAAGAGGGACAGGTTTTTTCCTGTCTAAACAAAGGTGGTACCACGAATTTTCGTCCTTTCGGAGAAGTTTGTGGTTTTTTATTTTGAAAATTATGATGGAATAAGGAGACTAAATGAAACTCAAAGAAACCCTGAATCTTGGGAAAACTGCATTTCCAATGCGTGCTGGCTTGCCAAATAAAGAACCAGTTTGGCAAAAAGAATGGGAAGAAGCAAAACTTTACCAACGTCGTCAAGAATTGAACCAAGGAAAACCGCATTTCACCTTGCATGATGGACCTCCATATGCAAACGGAAATATCCACGTTGGACACGCTATGAACAAGATTTCTAAAGATATTATTGTTCGTTCAAAATCGATGGCTGGCTACTATGCGCCTTACATCCCAGGCTGGGATACACATGGTCTGCCAATCGAGCAGGTCTTGGCAAAACAGGGTGTTAAACGCAAAGAAATGGACTTGGTTGAGTACTTGAAACTTTGCCGTGAGTATGCTCTTTCTCAAGTTGATAAACAACGTGAAGACTTTAAACGCTTGGGTGTTTCTGGTGACTGGGAAAACCCTTATGTGACCTTAACTCCAGACTATGAAGCGGCTCAAATCCGCGTCTTCGGTGAAATGGCTAAAAAAGGCTATATCTACCGTGGTGCTAAGCCAGTTTACTGGTCATGGTCATCTGAGTCAGCCCTTGCTGAAGCGGAAGTTGAATACCATGACTTGCTTTCAACTTCCCTTTATTATGCCAATCCAGTTAAAGATGGGAAAGGTGTTCTAGATACAGACACCTATATCGTTGTCTGGACAACCACGCCATTTACCATCACAGCTTCTCGTGGCTTGACGGTTGGAGCGGATATTGACTACGTGGTCGTACAACCAGCTGGTGAAACTCGTAAGTTTGTGGTTGCTTCAGAATTGTTGAACAGTTTGTCTGAGAAATTTGGTTGGGCTGATGTACAAGTCTTAGCAACTTACCGTGGACAAGAATTGAACCATATCGTAACAGCCCACCCATGGGATACGGCTGTAGATGAGCTGGTGATCCTTGGTGACCACGTTACGACTGACTCTGGTACAGGTATCGTCCATACAGCTCCTGGTTTTGGTGAGGATGACTACAATGTCGGTGTTGCCAACGGTCTTGAAGTTGCTGTAACAGTTAATGAACGCGGGATTATGATGGAAAATGCTGGTCCTGACTTTGCAGGTCAATTTTATGACAAGGTAGTTCCAACTGTTATCGAAAAACTTGGTAATCTACTCCTTGCGCAAGAAGAAATCTCTCACTCTTACCCATTTGACTGGCGTACGAAAAAACCAATCATCTGGCGTGCAGTGCCACAATGGTTTGCTTCTGTATCTAAATTCCGCCAAGAAATCTTGGACGAAATTGAAAAAGTGAAGTTCCACTCAGAATGGGGTAAAGTGCGCCTTTACAACATGATTCGTGACCGTGGCGATTGGGTCATCTCTCGCCAACGTGCTTGGGGAGTTCCCCTTCCTATCTTCTATGCTGAAGATGGTACACCTATCATGACAGCTGAGACCATTGAACACGTGGCTCAACTCTTTGAAGAGCACGGCTCTATTGTCTGGTGGGAACGTGATGCCAAAGACCTCTTGCCTGAAGGATTTACCCATCCAGGTTCACCAAATGGCGAGTTCAAGAAAGAAACGGATATCATGGATGTTTGGTTCGACTCAGGTTCATCATGGAATGGAGTTGTGGTAAACCGTCCAGAACTCAAATACCCAGCAGACCTTTACCTAGAAGGTTCTGACCAATACCGTGGTTGGTTCAACTCTTCACTCATCACATCAGTTGCCAACCATGGCGTAGCACCATACAAACAAATCTTGTCACAAGGATTTGCCCTTGACGGTAAAGGTGAGAAAATGTCTAAATCTCTTGGAAATACCATTGCTCCAAGCGATGTTGAAAAACAATTCGGTGCTGAAATCTTGCGTCTCTGGGTAACAAGTGTTGACTCAAGCAACGACGTGCGTATCTCTATGGATATCTTGAGCCAAGTCTCTGAAACTTACCGTAAGATCCGTAACACTCTTCGTTTCTTGATTGCCAATACCTCTGACTTTAACCCAGCGCAGGATGCAGTAGCTTACGATGAGCTTCGTTCAGTTGATAAGTACATGACTATTCGCTTTAACCAGCTTGTTAAGACGATTCGTGATGCTTATGCCAACTTTGAATTCTTGACAATCTACAAGGCCTTGGTGAACTTTATCAACGTTGACTTGTCAGCCTTCTATCTTGACTTCGCTAAAGACGTTGTCTACATCGAAGGTGCCAAATCACTCGAACGTCGTCAAATGCAGACTGTCTTCTATGACATTCTTGTCAAAATCACCAAACTCTTGACACCAATCCTGCCTCATACAGCAGAGGAAATCTGGTCATATCTTGAGCATGAAGCAGAAGATTTCGTTCAATTGTCAGAATTGCCAGAAGCTCAAACATTTGCTAATCAAGAAGAAATCTTGGATACCTGGGCAGCCTTCATGGACTTCCGTGGACAAGCTCAAAAAGCTCTGGAAGAAGCTCGTAATGCCAAGGTGATCGGTAAATCGCTTGAAGCACACTTGACAGTTTATCCAAATGAAGTGGTGAAAACTCTTCTCGGAGCAGTGGATAGCAATGTAGCTCAACTTTTGATCGTGTCAGAATTGACCATTGCTGAAGGATCAGCCCCAGAAGACGCAGTTAGCTTTGAGGATGTTGCCTTTACAGTTGAACGTGCTGCAGGTGAAGTATGTGACCGTTGCCGTCGTATCGATCCAACTACTGCAGACCGTAGCTATCATGCAGTTATCTGTGACCACTGTGCAAGCATCGTAGAAGAAAACTTTGCGGATGCAGTTGCAGAAGGATTTGAAGAAAAATAATCCAGTCTAACATGAATAGGTTTGACTGATAGCCAGTAGAAAAAGTTCCGTCTCAACTGAGGCGGGCTTTTTACTTGAGAACGAAGGAATTCAGCTTCCTTGTGAAAGCTGAAAAAATAAGTTCAAACTCTTGACAGGCTAGTATAAGTTATTTATGATAGTAGTAAAGATTAGAAGGAATGAGGAAAGATAATGACCCATCCAGTTTTTGGAGTTCATGAGGAAAATGTCGAGTATGTGACACGCTATGGAGTTTACGCAGTGATTCCGGATGAAAAGAAAGAAAATATTATTTTAGTACAAGCTCCTAATGGCGCTTGGTTTCTTCCTGGAGGACAAATGGAAGAAGGCGAGGATCAGTTGGCTACTCTCGAGCGGGAATTGCTGGAAGAGCTTGGCTTTAGCGTTCAAGTAGGAGATTACTTTGGTCAAGCGGACGAATATTTTTATTCACGCCATCGGGACACGCATTTTTATAACCCCGCCTATATTTACGAAGCCCTTTCTTATCAAGAAGTAGAAAAGCCACTGGAAGACTTTAATAATCTAGCATGGTTTCCTGTCGAACTTGCAATAGAAAAATTGAAACGTGGCAGCCATAAATGGGGAATTGAGCAGTGGAAGCGCGAATATCAGAATAACTAACCTGCTATATGTAAAATGATATAAATTACAGGTAATCGTTCACAATTCCTGAAAAACGTGTTATAATAATAGCGACGATTTAAGGTAGGAGGCAAATGAATGAAGCTTATAAATACGACGAATACCCACGCAGAATTAGTAAAAAATCAGTTGGAAAGCACAGATGCAACGCTGGTAGAGGTTTATTCTGCAGGCAATAGTGATGTTATTTTCACAGAGGCCCCTAGCCATTACGAAATTCTCATTTCAAATAAGCATCGCGCAATCAGAGAGCAAGAAATTGAAAAAATTAGAGAATTCTTTTTGAAACGAAAAATTGACCAAAAGAATATTGACGCCTCTGCCATTCGGACGATCTATGCTAATAGTCTGATTGAGATTTCAATCCCGATTAAAGGATAATGACTTGTTTACGGGTTTAAACAGTTTTACATTCTCAATTGTATTCTTTGCTTCCTGATGGAGGTAATAGCAAAATCACTTGAAAGACTCCGCTTTTCAGCTCTTGCTTTCAGGTGATTTTTTATTTGTCTGATTTAGATTTTAAATTGTGTGATCTTTTCTGACTAGCCAAATTCTTCGAACTTAATAATGTTTCCATTTTTATTCTTTCTTTTATGAAATCACCTTTATTTTATGATAAATTATGGTAAAATAACTTGGAGGAGAGTAAAGATGTTTCATAAAAGTAAGTTAATGTTTTGGACCAGTGAAGTCTTGCTGCTGACGATTATCTTTTTCATCTGGCGGCAGATGGGAGATATGATTACGCCAGTGGTGAGCGTTATCAATACGATTTTAATTCCTTTTGTTATGGGAGGATTTCTCTACTATATTACAAATCCTCTGGTGACACTGCTCGAAAAAAAGTTGAAAATCAATCGGATTTTCGGGATTTTAATCACTCTTTTCCTGCTGTTTGGTCTAGTGACAATAGGAGTAATCTACCTCTTGCCAATCTTGATTAACCAGCTGTCCAGCTTGATCAACTCGACACAAAATCTCTATTGGGAAATTCAGAGTTTTGTCAATCAATTATCCAAAAATCCTTTATTTAAGAGTTTAAATATTCAGTCTACTATCCAGCAACTCAACCTGTCCTATGTAGATATTCTGCAAAATATTTTAAATAGTGTTACCAATAGTCTGGGTAGCGTAGTGTCTGCTGTCATCAATACCCTCATGATTCTCATCATGACGCCGATTTTTTTGGTCTACTTCCTGATGGATGGGCACAAGCTTTTGCCTATGCTGGAGCGGACCGTTCTCAAGCGCGATAAGCTCAATATATCCGGTCTCTTGACCAATCTCAATGCGACGGTTGCCCGTTATATCAGTGGTATTTCGATTGATGCCTTGCTGATTGGGACCTTGGCTTATATTGGTTACAGTGTTATTGGACTCAAGTATGCCTTAGTCTTTGCCATTTTCTCGGCTTTGGCCAACTTGATCCCTTATGTGGGCCCTAGTATCGGCTTGATTCCTATGTTGATTACCTACTTTTTTACCGACCCGCATAAAATGCTGGCAGCCTTGATCTATATGTTGATTATCCAGCAGATTGATGGAAATATCCTTTATCCTCGTATTGTTGGGAGCGTTATGAAAGTGCATCCCATTACGATTATGGTTCTCTTGCTTCTATCTAGTAATATTTATGGTATTATGGGCATGATTGTAGCGATTCCGACCTACTCCATCCTCAAGGAAATCGTGAAATTCCTGGCCAACCTTTATGATAATCACAAAGAAGCTCAGCAGCAAAAGAAGAATGAAGAATTTGGTATTATAAAAAAATAGGAGAAAGCTCGCCTTTCTCTTTTTTACTGCATTTTTTATGGTCTATCATTGGATATTTATGCTAAAATAATAGTAATAGCATAAAGGAGGTATCGTTATGGTAACACGTCGTAAATTTTCTCCGCAAGAAATAAGAAAAGATTCTTCTTATTTTTCGCCCTTGAAGACCATTGTAGAGACAGCCTTTTATGAGAATCAGGTGCAGGCAATCAAGACCGTAGAAGAGGCCTATCAACTGGCCTCGGTAGCTGCTGGAACGGTTGTGCTGGACATGCCGGTGATTCATACTAAGGAGCTGGGACTTCCTTCTTATGCCCGCGTTTTATTAACTAACTCGGGGGCTGTTGTCGGCCGAACTGCCAAGGCTAGACGAATTTATGGCAGAGATCGTCAGGAAGATGAGCACTTGCTGTTTCTAGTTCGTAGTGCTGTTTATCAGGCACATCAGAGGACCTTTTATAAGGCAGATGCAGTCGTGGGGCTGGATGAGGACTTCATGGTTTGCGCCCACATGATGGTGCCTCAGGAAGAAATCAACAATCTCTATTCTTGGCTCTTGAATTTCCAGATTTTGGATGAGGAATTTAAGAACCGCCTACGAGCTTCTAAAAAGTACGAAGAAAACGATATCTTTGTCTTTTTTGATCCCAAGTGGAAGCATCCAGACTATCCTGAAGGTTTGGTTTACTTTGATACCAATCATAATTGCGCCGTTATTCTGGGCTTAAATTATTTCGGAGAGCTGAAAAAGGCGACCTTGACCTTGGCTTGGGGGACGGCTGCCAGAAATGGCTATGTGGCCTGCCACGGGGGCTTGAAAATTTTCAAGCAAAATACGGACAAAGAGGACTATGTTGCATCTTTCTTTGGACTGTCGGGTTCAGGAAAATCTACATTGACGCATGCTAAACATGACCATAAATATGACATCAAGGTTCTCCATGACGATGCCTTCATTATCTCGGTCAAGGATGGCTCCTCTATTGCCCTCGAACCGTCTTATTTTGACAAGACCAATGACTACCCTACGGGTCACAGTGAGCAGGATTTCTTTGTCACCGTGCAGAACTGTGGAGTGATGCTGGATGAAAATGGGCGGAAAAAGCTAGTAACAGAGGACATCCGTAACGGGAATGGACGGACTGTCAAATCGCGCTTTGCGACTCCAAATCGAGTAGACAGAATTGATGAGCCCATCAACGCTATCTTCTGGATTATGAAGGATGATTCTCTGCCGCCACTGGTTAAGATCAATGATCCGTTGATGGCTTCTACAATGGGCTGCACCCTGATGACCAAGCGTTCCAATGCCGAGAATGTCACTGGCTTGCACGAAGACTTGGTTATTGAGCCTTATGCCAATCCTTTCCGGGTCTATCCACTGGTGGAAGATTATCGGAAATTCCGTCGTTTGTTTGAGTCAGGGGTCGCTTGCTACATTATCAATACTGGCTTTTATATGGGCAAAGGTATCCCAAAGGAAGTATCTTTAGATATTATCGAGCAGATTGTAGAGGGAAGGGCTCAATTTAAGCCTTTTGGTCCTTTGGAAGGTTTTGAATACTTGGATTATAAGGGCTATGCTGTTCCAAACTTTGACGACAAGTACAGACAGCTCATTCGTGAAAGAATGCAGGTTCGTTTAAACTTCCTGCTGGCCTTCAATCAGAAATATCCCAAGACAGCCCTGCCTGTCGGAGCTATTTCTCGGCTAGAAAAAGTCCTGCAGGATTTGGAGAATTAAGATGCAAAACGCTTTCCGATAAATCCTTGTGCACGAATCTTAAAAATATGTTATAATCAAGGTTGATCATAATTTTTAGGAGAAGAATCCATGGAAGACCCTGGCAGTCAGAGTATTTTATTGCAAGCAATACTGCTATTCGTTTTAACCTTACTAAATGCCTTTTTCTCAGCTTCTGAGATGGCGATGGTGTCACTCAATCGAGCTCGCGTCGAGCAAAAAGCCGAGGAAGGCGATGCCAAATATATTCGTTTATTAAAAGTTCTTGAAAGTCCCAATAACTTTCTGTCGACGATTCAGGTCGGTATTACCGTCATTAATATCCTGTCGGGGGCAAGCTTTGCGGATAATTTAGGGAAAATCTTTGCTTCTTGGATGGGTGATTCCAAGACGGCGCATGCAGTTGCTAGTTTCTTGGCTCTTGCCCTCCTTACCTATATTTCTATTGTTTTAGGGGAGCTTTATCCTAAGAGAATCGCTATGAATCTTAAGGATAGTTTGGCTATTCGGACTGCACCAGTGATTATCTTCCTCGGGAAAATTGTCAGTCCTTTCGTCTGGTTGCTTTCAGCTTCTACCAATCTTCTCAGTCAGATGACGCCGATGAAGTTTGATGATGCGGATGAAAAAATGACCCGAGATGAGATTGAGTACATGCTGACCAATAGTGAGGAGACACTGGATGCAGATGAAATCGAAATGCTGCAGGGGATTTTCTCGCTGGATGAAATGGTGGCGCGTGAACTCATGGTGCCACGGACAGATGCCTTTATGGTTGATATTCAGGATGATACCAAGGAAATTATCCAAAGCATCCTCAAGCAGAATTTCTCGCGGATTCCTGTCTATGATGGCGACAAGGACAATGTAATCGGTTTGATTCACACCAAGCGCTTACTGAATGAAGCCTTCGCTAATGGATTCGACAATCTAAACCTCCGCAAGATTCTGCAAGAGCCGCTCTTTGTGCCTGAAACGATTTTTGTGGATGATTTGCTCAAATCTCTCCGGAATACCCAAAATCAAATGGCGATTCTGTTGGATGAGTATGGTGGTATGGCAGGTCTCGTGACGCTTGAAGACTTGCTAGAAGAAATCGTCGGTGAAATTGAAGATGAAACAGACAAGGTTGCTATCGAAGTTCATGAAATCGGTGAGAATACCTACATTGTTTTAGGAACGATGACCCTCAATGACTTTAATGAATATTTTGAAGTTGAAATCGATAGTGATGATGTGGATACTATTGCTGGTTATTATCTGACTGGTGTTGGAACCATTCCAAATCCAACAGAACGGCTCAGCTATGAAGTGGAAAGCCAGAATAAAAAAATGATTTTGACCAATGATAAGGTTAAAAATGGCCGTGTCACTAAGGTAAAAGTGGAAATATCTGAAATCATTGAAGAAGATGAAGAAGCTGAAAAATAATTCAGCTTCTTTTGTTTTAAGTTTTCCGCAAGATTTTTATAAGGAATGCTTAAGCTGAAAGTCTTATACTAGTCTCAACAAATAAGAAATGAGGGCAGTCCAATGACATATAAAGTAAAAGTAACCTATCAGAAATCATTCATTCGCTCCAAGTTAAACGAAGCATCCTAGCCAGTACTAGCAATAGAAGCAAGAAATAGATTCTCGTATCAACATTTCATAAATTTTTCATATCATCTCCTAAATATAAAAAACGTATAAAACTAAACAACAAACCAAAGAACAGGAAAACTCCTCTGCTCGCTAGATTTTAGCTGACAGAGGAGATTTTTTATGTTTGCTGAATCATCGACTTCATTCTTTCTGCCGAGTAGCAAAATCCACGAAGCGAAATTTATCTAATTTGTGTCGACTCTCTGTGTATTGAAATTGGCGACCGTCAGCTAGATAGACCTGAGATTTGATAGAAACGACATGCTGGTCTCGGCCGATGTCCATAAGGATCTGGTCTTGGTCACTAACATGATCGATGGTAATTTCTTTTCTGGCATAGGCAATGTTAAGCTTTAAGGTTTCTTCTAAGTAGGCATAGATAGAATGCTCTCCGATTTCTCTGGTCAGATCTGGCACCAAGCTTTTATCCAAATAGTCAATATCCAAGACAGAAGCAATGTTGTCGACCACTCGCTGCCGGACAATACGCCAAACCAAGCGGTACTCTGGAAAGTCGGTTGTTTTGGAGAGCTTTTTATCTACAGTGATTTTATCAAGGCTGATGACATTGGTCTTGGATTGAAGCTGATGCTGTGCCACTAATTCTTGATAACTGGTTAAGTTGGAAACAGGGAAGTCTAGTTGCTCCTGTTTGACGACTTTGGAGCCCTGCCCCCGCACTTTTTCGATCAGCCCCTCTTCTTGCAAGAGCGCTAAAGACTTGCGAACTGTATCCCGACTGACTTGGTAGATTTCCATCAGCTGATGTTCACTAGGTAAAAAATCTCCGAATTGGTATTTTTCGCCTAGAATATCTCTTTCAATTTGTTTGAATAATTGTTTGTATTTCTTCATAAATCCCTCACTTGTATTCTTTTTATCATACAACTATCAAAATTTTAGCAGAAATCTTCTATTTTTACAACAAACAAGTTGCATACAGGATTGTTATCGATTACAATTGAGTTTGTAAGCTAGTTAAGAAACTAGCGAGATCAAAATATAAGGAGAGTGCTGGATGATTTCCAGCCACAAGTCAAATGGGAAAATTTGAAAAGGAAGCTAAGGATTTGCTGAAGGCAATTGGCGGCAAAGAGAATGTTACAGCGGTCACTCACTGTGCGACTCGGATGCGTTTCGTACTTGGTGACGAAAAGAAAGCTAATGTTAAGGCCATTGAAGCCATTCCAGTCGTAAAAGGAACTTTTACTAATGCTGGGCAGTTCCAGGTCATCATTGGAAATGACGTACCGATTTTTTATAATGATTTCACAGCTGTATCAGGTATCGAGGGTGTTTCCAAAGAAGCAGCCAAGTCAGCAGCTAAGAGTAATCAAAATCCAGTTCAGCGGGTCATGACGACTCTAGCTGAAATCTTCACTCCAATCATTCCAGCCTTGATTGTCGGAGGATTGATCCTCGGCTTTCGGAATGTCCTTGAAGGCGTTCATTGGTCTATGTTGGATGGGAAAACCATCACAGAAGTGTCTCAATTCTGGGCTGGGATCAACCATTTCTTGTGGCTTCCGGGTGAAGCGATTTTCCAATTCTTACCAGTAGGAATCACTTGGTCTGTTTCTCGTAAGATGGGGACTAGCCAGATTCTGGGTATTGTTTTGGGGATCTGTTTGGTGTCACCGCAGCTGCTCAATGCTTACGCAGTGGCATCGACACCAGCAGCCGAAATTGCTAAGAATTGGGTTTGGGACTTTGGTTTCTTCACTGTTAATCGTATCGGTTACCAAGCGCAGGTCATTCCAGCTTTGCTAGCAGGACTTTCCTTGTCTTATCTAGAAATCTTCTGGCGGAAACATATTCCAGAAGTGGTTTCTATGATTTTTGTGCCTTTCTTATCATTGATTCCAGCCTTGATCTTGGCTCATACAGTCTTAGGTCCTATCGGTTGGACAATCGGTCAGGGACTTTCAACAGTCGTACTTGCAGGTTTGACTGGTCCTGTTAAATGGCTCTTTGGTGCTGTCTTTGGTGCCCTTTATGCTCCGTTTGTTATCACAGGTCTTCACCATATGACCAATGCGATTGATACTCAGTTGGTAGCGGATGCTGGTGGTACTGGTCTTTGGCCCATGATTGCTCTGTCCAATATTGCTCAAGGTTCAGCTGTTTTTGCTTATTACCTTATGAATCGTCATGATGAACGGGAAGCACAAATTTCCTTGCCGGCTACTATTTCGGCTTACCTTGGTGTCACTGAGCCAGCCTTCTTCGGGGTCAATGTCAAGTACATCTATCCGTTCGTTGCGGGGATGATTGGTTCATCTATTGCTGGTCTGCTCTCTGTAACCTTTAATATCACAGCCAATGCTATCGGGATTGGTGGCTTACCAGGTATTCTTTCTATCCAAGCAAAATATATGCTTCCATTTGCGGGGGTTATGCTTGTCGCAATCGTTGTACCAATGGCTTTGACCTTCTTCTTCCGCAAAGCAGGATTTTTCACAAAAACGGAAGACGATACAGAACTACAAGCAGAATTTGCAGCTCAAGAAGAAGCAGAATTCGCCCATCAAGAAACAAAGATTGTCGCACCAGTAGAAATCGTTAGTCCTCTTGCGGGTCAAGTAAAAGAACTCAGTCAGGCAACGGATCCAGTATTTTCATCAGGTGTGATAGGTCAAGGCTTAGTGATTGAGCCAAGTGAAGGTGAGTTGGTGTCACCTGTGAACGGTACGGTGACTGTTCTCTTCCCAACCAAACATGCCGTCGGAATCGTATCGGACGAGGGTGTGGAAATGCTTATGCATATCGGTATGGATACGGTCGGTCTAGACGGCAAGGGCTTTGAAGCCCATATTGAGCAAGGCGATCATGTGGCTATTGGACAAAAACTGATTAGTTTTGATATGGATGTCATCAAGGCTGCAGGGCTCGTGACAGAAACACCTATCATTATCACCAAACAGGATGCTTTTGTAGCAGATATAAGTGGAGAATATCCTAGCCATATCAAACGCGGTGATCAATTGATGACAGCAAAACGCATCTAGGAATAGTTAACTCATGGGATGGCGGCTCTGAGCCCCTCCCTTTTATCAAAAAAGGAGAAAATATGACACTTGATAAAACAAAGGTTATCTACCAAATTTATCCAAAGTCTTTTAAAGACACGACTGGCAATGGTTTGGGAGATTTTCGCGGGATTATTGAAAAACTTCCTTACTTGAAAGAGCTGGGAGTGGACATGATCTGGCTCAATCCTTTCTATCCGAGTCCACAGCGGGACAATGGTTACGATATTTTTGATTACACTGCGGTAGACCCTATCTTTGGAGATATGACGGATTTTGAAGAGATGATCAAGGTCGGCCAGCAGCATGGTATTGACTTCATGCTGGACATGGTTCTCAATCACTGCTCGATTGAACATGAGTGGTTTCAAAAGGCACTGGCTGGGGATTCCTACTATCAGGACTTCTTTATCCTGCGAGATGAGCCGACGGACTGGCTGTCCAAGTTTGGCGGTAGTGCCTGGGCGCCATTTGGCGATACGGGAAAATATTATCTGCATCTTTATGATGTCACTCAAGCTGACCTCAATTGGCGCAACCCCAATGTTCGTCAAGAGCTCTTTAAAGTGGTGAATTTTTGGCGGGACAAAGGAGTCAAGGGCTTTCGTTTTGATGTCATCAATGTCATCGGAAAAGATGAGATACTGACGGACTGTCCAGAGCAGGAGGGCAAGCCAGCCTATACCGATAAGCCAATTGTGCATGACTATCTGCGTATGATGAACGAAGCAACTTTTGGGCAGGACGATTCCGTTATGACGGTTGGCGAAATGAGTGCTACGACGATTGAAAATTGCATCCTTTACACGGCACCAGACCGACAGGAGCTATCTATGTCCTTTAATTTCCATCATCTCAAGGTGGACTATGAAGCTGGACAGAAGTGGACGCTTAAGGCCTTTGACTTTGAAGAGTTAAAACGCCTCTTCCATACTTGGGGCAAGGAAATGAGCGATCATGATGGCTGGTCAGCACTTTTCTGGAACAACCATGATCAGCCGCGAGCTCTCAACCGCTTTGTCGATATAGAGAATTTCCGCAATGAAGGGGCAACCATGTTGGCAGCCAGTATTCATCTGTCGCGCGGGACGCCTTATATCTACATGGGTGAGGAGATTGGCATGGTGGATCCTGACTATGACTCCATGGAAGATTATGTGGATGTCGAGTCTCTCAATGCTTACCAGAGTCTGCTTGCTGAAGGTCAATCGCCAGAAGCAGCCTTCAGGATCATCAAGGCTAAATCTCGTGATAATTCTCGGACGCCTATGCAGTGGGATGACTCAGTCAATGCAGGTTTTACAACAGGAACTCCATGGCTGAAGGCGGGCAAATCCTATCCTCTCATCAATGTGGAAAATGAAATCAAGGGACCGATCTTTACCTTTTATCAGAAATTGATTGCCCTGCGTAAGGAACTACCTATCATCGCAGAGGGCAGCTATCAGCCAGCCTATGAGGACAGTCCTCAGGTCTATGCCTTTGAGCGGGAGTGGCAAGGACAAAAGCTTTTAGTCCTTAATAATTTTTATGCTGATCCGATTACTCTGGACATCCTGCCAGATTATCAAAATGGCCAGGTGCTGATTTCAAATTACGAGGAGCCAGCAGTAGCCGCGACCATGACCTTGAAACCCTATGAAACGTTAGCTATTCTAGTGAAATAATGATTAAAACCAGCTTAAGCTTCTTTTAAGTATGGTGCAGTATACTAGAAGCATCAAATGAAGACCTCTTAACTTTATTTGATAGAAGGAGTCCTTTAGTTTAACAGATGAGCAGCTGTTATAGCTATAGCTCCGCACCTTTTTTTCATAACAATCTCCGAAAAGGTCGCCCTCAGGGCGGCTTTTTTTATGGAGAAAGCTGGAAACGGAGAAAAGCAATTTTAAGAAAAACTGAAAAACTCTATCTGTTGTAACACAATGAAAATGAAACTGAAAAACAGTTTATTTTCTAAAAAATAGGCAGAATCTATCTATTTTCACTCGAATCGTGGTATAATGTAGTTATAGTAAAACGTTTTCAGGTACAAGAGGATTATTATGGTTGAAGAAGCTATTGATTATGGAAAAGTAACGGGAATGGTGCACTCTACGGAGAGTTTTGGAGCTGTGGACGGCCCTGGTATCCGTTTCATCGTCTTTTTGCAGGGCTGTCATATGCGTTGTCAATATTGCCACAATCCAGATACTTGGGAGATGGAGACCAACAAATCTCAGCTGCGGACAGTGGACGATATCCTACAAGAAGCTCTTCGTTACAAAGGTTTCTGGGGCAATAAAGGCGGCATTACCGTCAGCGGGGGAGAAGCACTTCTACAAATCGACTTTTTGATTGCCTTCTTTACCAAGGCCAAAGAGCTGGGGATTCATTGTACGCTGGATACTTGCGCCCTGCCTTTTAGAAATACGCCTCGTTATCTAGAAAAGTTTAATAAACTGATGGCGGTGACGGATTTGGTCTTGCTGGATATCAAGGAAATTAATGAGGCGCAGCATAGGATCGTGACTACCCAGACCAATAAAAACATTCTAGCCTGTGCAAAATATCTCTCAGATATTGGAAAGCCAGTGTGGATTCGTCACGTTCTGGTACCAGGTTTGACGGACCGTGATGAGGATTTGATTGAGCTAGGTAAATTTGTCAAAACACTCAAGAACGTTGATAAGTTTGAAATCCTTCCTTACCATACTATGGGAGAATTCAAGTGGCGGGAGTTGGGCATTCCTTATTCACTGGAAGGTGTGAAGCCACCGACTGCTGACCGGGTCAAGAATGCCAAGGAACTGATGCAAACAGAATCCTATACCGAATACATGAATCGAGTGCATAATAACTAAGTGATGTAAGTAGGGGAAGATGAGGCTGGGACAAAAGTCCTAGCCTCTCAATTGTCTTTGGCTTGTCGAGCAAGACGCAGTGGTTGAGTGGGCTCTACTAGGCTGATTTCATCAGCTTTTACAGCCCTACTCAACTGTGCGGAGGTGGGACGACGAAATCGAATTATAATTAATTACCGATTTCTGTCCCACTCTCATTTTTCTCAATAAAATACCAGCTAATTCTTCGGGATAGCCTAATTTTATAAGATTTGATAGTATGGGAGCGCACATTTAAGTACGTTGCAGGTAGTGGCTGTCTGATTTTAAAAGGATGGATATATTAGAAGAGCTTATAGCAAGCTTTCTTCTTTTTGCCTGATTAGCTTTCACCTCTATTTTAAGGCTAGAAAAGTTAGGTCTAGCTTTCAAGAAGGTGTTTGAATAAAGGCGGAATTTATGGTATAATAAGGCCTAATAGCGATTTTTTAAGAGAATAGAATAAGCGTAGTGGGAGTAGTGTTTTGGAAAAGAAAAAAGCCATTGTGGTTTCGGGAGATTATGGGTATATCAGACAGATTGAAACAACAATAAAATCTCTTTGCTGTCATCATAAAAATCTAGATATTTATGTTTTCAATCAGGATATTCCTCAAGAATGGTTCTACTATACGCGTCGGAAGGTGGAAGCAGCTGGCAGTCAGTTGAACGATGTGAAATTGTTTAATGACCAGATTGACGATCAGGTAAAATCGAAATGGGAAGCTGGGACTTACGCTCATATCAACTACATGGCCTATGGGCGCTATTTTATACCGAATTACGTTGCAGCAGATAAAGTCTTATATTTAGATTGTGATATTGTTGTGACACGAAATCTGGACCATCTTTTTGAGATAGATCTGGAGGATTATTATGTAGCAACGACTCGCGCGACATATGGAGTAGGCTTTGGCTTTAATTCTGGAATGATGCTCATCAATAATAAGCGTTGGCGTGAAGAAAACATGGCTCAGCAATTGGTTGAGTTGACAGATAGAGAATTAGCCAATTTTACTGAAGGTGATCAGTCTATCTTGAATTTGATGTTTGAGGGCAAAAAACTTGATTTGGAAGATACTTATAATTTTCAAATCGGTTTTGACATGGGAGCTGCGCTAGATAAGCATGACTGGATTTTCGAAATTCCACTTTCTCCACTACCTGCTGTTTTGCATTATATTTCTGGTCAAAAACCATGGAACACTGTTTCCAACATGCGTCTGCGTGAAGTATGGTGGTTTTACAATTCTCTTGATTGGTCTACAATTATTGAGACAGATGAATTTGATGTCGAGAAAGCTATTAAACAGAGGGATGAAGGCTTTGCTCTCCACTGTGTAACCTTGACAAACTCAGATAGGTTAGAGGGAATTGAAGATTTGGTGAATGCATTACCAAACTGTCTATTTCATATTGCTGCCTATACACAGATGTCTGATAAGTTACTCAAACTGATGGCTTATGAAAATGTTCGTTTGCACCCTGCAATTTTGCCATATCCTTTGAGAGATTTACTTGCGAGCAGCGACATTTATCTTGATATCAATCACGATCAGAAATTCGATACTGTAATTAGAGAGTTTCAAGAGTCTGGTAAGCCTGTTTATGCCTTTGATAATGTACAAACAGAAGGGGTTTCAGAGCGAGTATTCTCACATGAGAATTATCAGGAAATGGTGGAAAAAATTCGATCAGATTTTAATTAAATGACGAACTGCCCCACATTTTGTAATCAAAATAGAGAAAGCAAGTTGATTCCTTATCTATAATTCTATGGAATGGGCTTGCTTTCTTAAGTCTTTGGCTTAAAAGACAAGTTTATGTATGAAAAGAGGACTCTGGGCAAGTCCAAAATACAAATAAAGGATAATAAATGGAGCACTTTGGTCTTAAGAAAAAGAAGCATCAGAATATTTTTAGAAAGAGAATCCTCTTTACACTGTTCATTATAGCTATTTATATATTAGGAAGACATATCTTGCTTCCGGGCTACAATGGCAGTATGGAAGCTTTTCGGATAAAGGAAGACAATCCCTTGGCCGCTTTGTATTTGCTGGCAGGAATTGATGTTTCTCAGATTTCAGTATTTTCTTTGGGCTTAGGACCCTGGATTACGACGATGATTGTATGGCAAGTCATGAACCTAAAGAAAAGCTGGAATATACAATCTTGGTCTCTTAAAAAAACAGATTTCTTTCAAAAAATTTTAACCTTGTTCTTTGCGATTGTGCAGGGACTAGCCATTATGTACACCGCTTATAGAGGAAATGGTCGCTTTCTACTTCTCGTGGATGATTGGCTCTATAATCTAGCAGTTTTACTCACAGTTGTGACAGGCAGTTTTATCATTATTTGGTTGTCAAGTCTTAATACTCGTAAGGGAGTGGGAGGGTCAACCATTATTATCATTTCAGGTATTTTACTCCAGTTTGCTGACCAATTAATAGTCCTGCTTGGGAAATCCTTGTCTTCTGTCCGAGGAGGAATGATTTTAGTTGTTGCTCTATTGGTCTATCTTCTCTTGACCTTTGTTGCTGTCGTATGTGAGAAAGCCGAGATACGTCTGCCTCTTAATCGGATCATGTTAAGCAGTCGCTACTATGATAAATCTTATTTGCCAATTAAGTTCATTCCTTCTGGTGGAATGCCTATTATGTATGCAACAAGTGTCTTGATGTTGTTCCAATTATTACTAGACTGGACGGGGAAAGGATTTTCAGTAAAATTTGGGAATTTGTTTGACTTTACAAAGCCCTTGGGTCTCTTTGTTTATCTAGTTGCGATTTACTTGTTGGGTATTTTGTTTGCCTATATCAATTTGGAACCGGAAGAGACAGCGAAACGCTTGCAGCGTCAGGGAGAATATTTTGACTATATTCAGCCTGGGAAAGAAACCTTAAAAGTGTTAAAACACTATATTTCTTTGCAATCAAATATAGGAGCTATCTATCTCATCTTGTATGTCGGTCTGCCCTATTTTATTAATTTCTTCTTGCCTTTGCCAAGTTTCTTTTTGACCTTGCCAAGCACACTAGTCATTTTGATCAGCATGCTCTTGCCCTTGCGTGAAGAAATACGAATCTTAAGAATCGGGACTTATTATCATAAAGAACTAGAAGTAAAAGGAGAATAGAGGGATATGTTTTACTTTGTACCTTCTTGGTATAAACAAGATCGAAAATGGTATTCTACTGCCCTACCTTTCTATCTGCAACCGAAAAATATGATGTTTGATGATGCCGTAAATTTATTGCGGATGTTTCAACAATCAGGAGAAACCAACTCTGTCCTGATTTTGAATTATTCACCTCATATCCGAACTTTCTTTTATCAACAAAGACTTTCATCAGATGAAATGTGGAACCTATTTGATAGCATACAAGGTCTGACAGATGTGCCTGCACGAAAAATTCGTTTGGATGATTTGAAATGGCCTCAGGGAGCAGAAATCTTTTATACTCCTTTTATTGTAGATGTTCACGTTGATCACCTACCTCATGCTCAGATTAATTTTTCACAAATAGGTAATATTTTTGATATTACCTATTTTGAAAATAATCAGATAGATTATCAGCTTGTTTTTGATGACCGTGGCTTTGTCTCCAGTATTATCTATTTTGAGCATAATCAGCCTTATTATCAGGACTATCTGAATGCACAAGGAATATGGCAATTCAGAGAATTTTTGACAGCTGATAACCAGCAGGTCATTATCAATCCTGAGGCACAGGGCACATTTGCTAAGGATGTTTATCAGAATATTGAAGAGCTTGTTAAAGAAAAGCTAGAGCAGCATTTGGCTTCTGTCTTAACCAAGGATGATTCAATTATTGTTTCAGCAGATGTGCAGCATAATCATTTTTTCCAACAGATTAAGAAGGATCATCTTGTTGTTTTGTCCTTCTTTGGCAATCGTTATCCAATTACGAATACAGAACAATTATTCTCTGATTTAAAAGATACTCCATTTTTTGTGGTAGATAGCTTAGATAAAATCGTGAAGATTGCAGAACAAGTGGGAGAAGTAGAAGAGGAGCAACTTCCTGCTTATTATGAGATTCCACCCTATGACACACAGTTGAATCTTGGGCATAGTCAGCGGAAAAAAGAGTTGATTATCTATGTCAATTTCGATACTTTACCAGAACATCATCTTCAATATGTCTTTACTTCCTTGTTTGATATGATGTTGCAACATGAGTGGATTGACTTATTGGTTGGTACGCAGAGTCAGGATTTTGGTCGAGAAGCTTCTATTCGACAGTTTCTTGAGGAATCTTTATCATCAACAAAGTATGCAGAAAAATTGCTTCTTGTTGACAAAGATAAGGTTGCTAAGAGTGGCGATCCACGTTTAGACGATGATGATAGCCTTAGAGAGCGAATTGATACTGTGGTGATTCATAGTGATACCGATTTGGCGAAGGCTCTGAAGTATGTTCGCGTCATCTTGGATTTGGGAAGTCCAGCCGATATCCGAACCCAAATTGCAGGTATCAGTGGAGGGATTCCTCAAGTGAATTTGTATAATTCTTCCTATGTAAAGCATGGCGAAAATGGTTGGATCATGAATGATATTTCTAACCTGAGAGAGGCACTCTTGTATTACCTCACGGATTTGGAACACTGGAATCAGTCTTTGGTGCATTCGGTTAAGAGGATTGAGCTGTATACAAGGGGAGAAATTGTCGAAATGTGGAAAAATACGATAAAGGAATTAAAGCTAAATGAACAAAATTAGTGTCCTACAGATTGCCAATGAGAATTGGCAGCACCAATATAAGATTCCTAGTAATATCGCATGGACATTTGTTAAACCAGAAGATATCATGTCTCTCTTGCCCGAAGATATCGGTATTTTAAAAAAGGATGGGAAGAAACCGAAGGCTGCTAAGCCCTATGATGTTGTATTGGTCGATACTGCTGAGCATTTTGAGTACATTACAGTATTGGACAGCTTAATTCAGGTTTATCGCTTGTTTTATCATGAACGCTGTCAGATCACTACAAAGACCTTGGAGAGATTCCTTTTACGGAAAAGGGCAATTCAGTCTACTTTTGAAGATCCAGCACAGATGCTGTATCTATTTTCACGGGGCTTTTCTTCCAAGCAAAGTGGTACCAAGCTCAGTGTTAATCATCTAGCCGTCAATCCCTCCTTTTCAGGTCAGATTAACTATGAAGGAACTAACTATCTCCGTCTGTGTGGCCAATATGGTGAGGATTACCAAACTGTAGCAACCTATCAGTACAATATCTTTCTGAGCGCAGACGCCCCTTTGGATTTATGGCCAGAGTTCAGAAATTCTGAAGATTGCGCAATTCGTTATGTCATCAAGGGTTATCCAGTTGGCAATTCTCCCATGCAAGAATGGATTTATGATGAAGAATCTTTTGATAAGCCTCTCGTTTTGGATACCAGCGATTCTTATTACCTAAGCGTCAGTGTTCAAGTAAAAGGTCAAGGAATTGTGAAAATTGGACCATTCCACCATCGCCAGTCTCATTTGGGTTATGGGGACTTGTTGATTGGTGGAAATCGTGTTGTGGATAAAAATCGGGAGGAATTGATTTACTACTTCCATCCTGGTGATTTGAAGCCACCTCTCAATATTTATTTTTCTGGTTATCGTCCAGCTGAAGGATTTGAGGGATACTGGATGATGAACAATTTGGGAGCGCCTTTCTTGTTGATTGGAGATCCGCGTTCTGAGGGTGGTGCTTTCTATCTCGGCTCAGAAGAGCTAGAGCAAAAGCTTGTTCAGGTTATTCATCACTGCTTAGATGAATTAGGCTTTACAAGGGATCAGTTGACCTTATCCGGACTATCAATGGGGACCTTTGGAGCCCTGTATTATGCTTCCAAGTTAGAGCCTCATGCAGTGATTGTTGGTAAGCCCTTAGTAAATTTAGGCGATATTGCAGAGAATGAATCCACGATTCGTCCTGGAGGTTTTCCTACTTCTTTAGATTTGGTGCTTCGTACAACAGGAGAATTATCAGAGGAAGGAATAGCTCAACTTAATGAGCACTTCTGGACATCGTTCAAGGAAGCTAATTTTTCAAGGACGAAATTTATTGTGTCTTATATGTATCATGATGACTACGATGGTACGGCCTACCCTGATATGCTAGAAGAGCTAGGGAAGCGAGCTTATCGCGTTAATATCATTAGTAAAGGATTGACTGGACGACACAATGATGATACGCAAGGAATTGTCGAATGGTTCTTTAATCAATATAAAACTTTATTAGTGAATAGTTTTGAAAGGAAGTTTGATTCGTGAGATACAAGGAAGAAATCTATTTTGCTTATTGGGATATGCAAAGTGTATCACAGTATCTATATGGATCGTCTGTGAAGCTGCTGGCTGATGGGCATGTTTTATATGAGAATCAGTTCATGCCGTCTGGTACAGTCATTCATGAATGGCATTCGCAAGCAAACTATCAGGCTTTACGAAATACGAGCCAGCTTCCTGAATTGAAGCGAGGAGAAAAATATATCTTTGGCAGCCATCTGGAGACTCTTCCTGAAAATTCGACCTACTTAAAGATTGAATTTATGAATGCGCGTGATGAGGAGATTTTTAATCAAATCATTAAGCAGGGTGAGACGATGAGCATTCGTGTTCCGAACAATACCCATCATTATAAAATTCAATTAGTGAGTTCAGGTTGCCATCGTTTCTTGTTTGAAAGCATCTATATTGCTGAAGAAGGTGTGGCAGATTATACAGTCGATCGCTATTGGATTTCGAAATTGTTGCATAAGGACGTCAATCAAGAGACGATTTACGTTTGCTTTACAGAGCCTGATTTCAATCGGACGGGCTACATTCCAGAAATTGTTCGGGAGCATTTTCCAAATTTGTTGGTAGTCAATTCTTCCTATAAAGACGCTCTTTTGTATATGGAAAAAGAGTTTTTCGAAATCTTACTTGGAACAATTGAAAAGCTGTCTCGAGAATATTCTTTTGAGAAGGTCGCTTTTGCTGGCTATGGGCCGATTTCAAATATGGCAGCCTTGCTTTACTCACAGCAATTTGAAAATGCCTATGCTTTAGTGACTGATGATTTCATGCCAGAATTGGATTATCAGCATGTTCTGGATCGCTATCGAAATAGGGCGAATTATCCTCTATTTAGAGATTTACTACTGGAACGCTTCAATTCAGCTAGAGTAAAAGAATATGCCCATCTGAAAAATAGGCCGCGGGTACTAACCAAAATTGATTATTTGTTGGATCAGTCCTTTTTGCTTCAAAAAATAGACTTGGAGAAAACGGAAGAGTGGATGAGAAAGAATGAAGCCTAAAAAATTACATTTAGCTAATTCCTTTAAACTAAGGCGATATAAAAAAATCTTAGAAAAGATTAATCAGCTTTCTAATAATTATGCAGCCATGTCAGATGAAGAATTGCAGGCTAAAACTCAATGGTTTAAAGGCCGTCTTTCTAAGGGAGAAAGGCTGCAGGAAATTTTACCAGAAGCCTATGCCACCATTCGTGAAGCGGCTAAGCGCGTCTTGGGGCTCTACCCTTACGATGTACAAATCCTAGGTGCCTTAGTCATGCAAGACAATCAGATTGCCGAGATGAGGACGGGAGAGGGCAAAACACTAACAGCAATTCTTCCCTTGTACTTAAATGCTTTGACTGGAAACAGCACCATCTTGGTTACGGCCAATGAGTATCTGGCGATACGTGACGCTAAACAAATGGCTCCTGTTTTTCATTACTTAGGAATGACAGTTGGGATTGGTGTTTCAGAAAATCCAGCTAAAAGATTGAAGGTTGCGCAAAAGCAGCGGATTTATCAAAGTGATATCGTATATACAACACATAGTGCGCTGGGATTTGACTACCTTGAAGAAAATTTAGCGACCTCTCAAGCAAAGAAATTCTTGCCTAAGTTCTATTTCTGTTTAGTGGATGAGGTTGATGCAGCTCTCTTGGATAGTGCACAGATGCCTCTGATTATATCAGGCTCTCCGCGGGTTCAGTCCAATCTATTTGTTACCTGTGATGAGTTTGTTAAGACCTTGAAGGAAGGGGAAGATTTTAAGCTAGATTCGACTCGGACTTCAGTCTGGTTGACGAGAAAAGGTGTCAAGGAAGCAGAAGTATACTTCCGTGTACAAAATGCTTACGATCCAAATAACTACCAACTGATCCGTCAAATCAATTTGGCCTTAAGGGCCAATCATTTATTTGAAAAAGATCGTCAGTATACTGTAGAAAATGGCGAAGTTAAGCTGATGGATGAGGCAACAGGGCGAGTTTTAGAAGGGAATAAACTCCAATCTGGTTTGCACCAAGCCTTGGAAGCGAGAGAACGCGTGAAGATTTCCTTAGAAACACGTTCCATGGCCTCTATTACCTATCAAAATCTGTTCAAGATGTTTCCTAAATTGGCGGGGATGACGGGTACAGGGAAGGTCTGTGAAGATGAATTTCGTGAAGTGTATGACCTGGGAGTGGTCGTTGTACCAACTAGAAAGCCCAATCAACGGATTGATTATCCAGATGAAATCTATCTAACTATCCCTCAAAAACTTTATGCTTCTTTGGATTATATTAAAAAACTACACAAAAAGGGACAGCCAGTTCTGATTGCGACAGGATCGGTGAGAATGTCAGAAATTTACTCCATGCTCCTGTTGCAGGAAGGAATTGCTCATAATGTGCTAAATGCCTACAATGCAGCAAAAGAAGCAGAGATGATTGCACAGGCTGGCCGGCGTTCTGCGGTAACCGTCGCAACCTCTATGGCTGGTCGGGGAACGGATATTATCTTGGAAGAAGGCGTTGCTAAATTAGGCGGGCTGGCGGTTATTGGAACAGAGAGAATGTCCAGTGAACGAGTGGACTTGCAGCTTCGTGGTCGTGCAGGCCGTCAAGGTGCGCCTGGACTAAGTAAATTCTTTGTTTCACTCGAAGATGATATTATCACAAAGACTGGCAGTAAGTGGATCAATGATTTTTATCAGAAAGAAGTCGCCAAGCCAGAGGAGAAGCAGAAGGTTCATCTAAAATCGGTTCGTATTAAATATGAGGTGACAGAAGCTCAGAGAAACAGCGATAATGCGGCAGCCGCTTCAAGACGATCAACGGAGCAGTATGACGAAAGTATCCGAATTCAACGGCAAATCATTTATAACAAGCGCAATGACATTATTGCTCATCCTGACTTTAAACTAGAATATTTTTTATCTGTTTTATCAGATGCTATGGACGCCTATATGAAGAAGCATCCATTTAGAGAGCAGGCTGATTTGTATCGATTTGTCTTGGATAATATTAGCTACTATTGTCAAGGCATTCCAAGAGATTTAGATGTGACAAATATTCGTCAAGTTAAGAAGTTCCTATCTAAGCTTTTCATTGAAGAATATCAGCGAAAACGCGATAGAATTGAGGATTCAGAACTGTTTGGGCAGCTTCAACGCATCGCCGTGTTAAGAGCAGTGGATGATTGCTGGGTGGAGCAAGTTGACTATCTCCAACAATTTCAAACTTTAGTGGTTAGTCAAGGTTATGCGCAAAAGAATCCTGTATATGAGTTTCATAAAGAGGCTTTTGAGTCATATAAGAGAATGAATGCAGACATGAATCTTAAAATTATAAAAAATATGGCGCTTAGTTATGTCAATGTTCAGCCTACAGGGAAATTAGAGGTTTTCTTTGGCTAAAGTTTTGACAGATTGTGCTATAGACTTTATAATAAGGATATAACTGCATTCGGGAGAAAATGTATATTTATGGGTAAGAACAATAAAGCAAAATCAAAGGGGTTTAAGCGCGTTATATCGAAGTTTAAACGATTGGTGACGGAGGATGATAATTATTATGATCCGGATGCAGCCATCTTAAAACCGATTAGCCGAAAACCCCAAGAGCAGAATCAGGTTGTGTTAGGTATTAATGAAGAATTAAAACCACAGACAGAGCCAATTTCTATTATGGAAGACTTTGAGGATTTTCAAGCCAATAATAGCTTGGTAGTAGATGATCTGATAAAAAATGTCAGCCAAAGTTTATCAATGAGCGTTTCGACCTCAATGAGTTTGTCTGCTGAACATTTCGATAGTGGCTCTGTTTCAACAAGCGAGAGTTCTCTTCAAGATTCGCTGTGGGAAAATGATTCATTAGAGACTTATTCTTTAGACTCTTCTCATATTATCGATCAGTCAGATTCAGAATCTGAGCTGGTTCTTGAAGATGAATCTCTATCCGCTTCTATCAGCGCCAGTGATAGTCTTTCCGAGTCTGAATACTGGAGTATTTTCGAAATGGAATCCCTCAGCATATCAGAGTCAGATTCACTTTATGAGAGTGAGTGGTTATCCGCTTCCATAAGCGCCAGTGATAGTCTTTCCGAGTCTGAATACTGGAGTATTTTCGAATCTGAGTCCCTCAGCATATCAGAGTCAGACTCACTCTATGAGAGTGAGTGGCTATCCGCTTCTATCAGTGCAAGCGAGAGCCTTTCCGAGTCTGAGTACTGGAGTATCTTTGAATCTGAATCTCTCAGCATATCAGAGTCAGATTCACTCTATGAGAGTGAATGGCTATCCGCTTCTATTAGTGCCAGTGATAGTCTATCCGAGTCGGCTTCTATCCTTCTTAGCGAATTCGTTTCAACTTCGGTAGCGGATAGTCAGTCAGTTTCTCTGTCAGAATCCATTAGTGCTAGTCTGAGCCTTTCAGAATCTGAGTCTCTAAGTGCCTTAGAAGAGACTTCTATGAGTCTTTCGAATTCAGTTTATGGGGAGGAAGCTGATTCACCTTCAGTAAACGAGAATAAGCCAGATACTTTCTTGATTTCTCTTAGCACTAGCCTGAGCCTTTCTACTTCTGAATGGCTGGCTCAGTCTGAGTTCACTTCACTTAGCCTTTCGGCATCTGAATCTTTGGGCATCAGTCAGTCTCTATCCTTGAGTGAAGCTTTTTCTCAACTTCTTTTCGAGTCTGAATCAGCCAAGGAGAGTCAGCAGCTATCAGAATCACTTAGCTATAGCCAGTCCCTTTCTCTGTCAGAATCTTTGAGTGAATGGACAGTAACTTCTCTCAGTCTCAGCGAGTCAATCTCTTTGAGCGAGTCAATCTCCTTGAGTGAGTCCATTGCCGAGTATACTTGGTTAAGTTCTTCATTATCGGTTAGTGCCTCTGTTGCTCAATCCGAATTGGAAAGCCAATTGACATCAATTTCCGAGTCTATTAGTGTCTCAGAATCTCTCAGTCAGAGTGTGAGCGTCTTCACTTCTTTCAGCTTGAGTGAGTCAGTTTCCTTGAGTGAATCCGAAAGTCTCAGTGCGTCAAGCTCCTTGAGTTTGAGTGAGTCCGCTTCTTTGAGTGAATCTGAAAGTCTTAGTCAGAGTCTCAGCCTTTCAGAATCCTTGAGCCAAAGTGTCAGCGCTTCACATTCTTTGAGTCTCAGTGAGTCAATTTCAGTCAGTCAATCTGAACAAGAGAGCCAGAGCCTTAGTGTGTCAGAATCCTTGAGTCAGAGCGCAAGCATTTCGACTTCCTTTAGTTTGAGTGAATCACTTTCCGAATATACTTGGCTCAGTTCGTCACTCTCAGTTAGTGCCTCTGTTGCCCAATCTGAATTGGAAAGCAAGTTAGCATCGATTTCCGACTCTATTAGTCAGAGTGCTTCAATCTCTCTGAGTGTTTCAGAATCTCTCAGTCAGAGTGCAAGCCGTTCAACTGCCTTTAGTTTAAGTGAATCAGTTTCCTTGAGTGAGTCTGAGAGCCTTAGTCAGAGCCTCAGTGTTTCAGAATCCTTGAGTCAAAGCCTGAGTGTTTCAAGCTCCTTGAGCTTGAGTGAGTCTGAAAGCCTTAGCCAGAGTCTCAGTATTTCTGAATCATTAAGTGAGAGTGCAAGCCTTTCAACTTCTTTAAGTTTGAGTCAATCAATTTCAGAGTATAATTGGCTCAGTTCGTCACTCTCAGTTAGTGCTTCTGTTGCCCAATCTGCATATGAGAGCAAGTTAATTTCAGTTTCAGAGTCGGCTAGTCAGAGCACCTCAACCTCTATCAGTCTTTCAGAATCTCTTAGTTATAGTGTCAGCATCTCAACTTCCTTTAGTTTGAGTGAGTCGATTTCCCTGAGTGAATCAGAGCAAATCAGTCAAAGTATTGTGAGAGTTTCCTTATCTGAGTTTTACAGTATTTCAGTCTCAGAGTTGCTTTCTTACAGACAGAGTGTTTCAGAGTCTAAGTCAGTATCACATAGTTTACAAGTCTCAGAATCTCTGTCACTTAGCTTGTCTCGAACAGAGTCAATGCTTCTTGCCTATCAACAAGAATCGCTTGAAAGTATGAGCCTTGCATCTCAGGAACTTTCAGAGGCGGTTGCACTATCTCAAGAAAGCTTGTCTGTTCAAGTGTCTACAACTCCAAACTTGAGCGTGACTGATCAAGAGGCATATCAGATGGTAAGACCATGTTTACAGCCAATTTCTCCTGACTTAAAAAATGTCGCTAGTACATTATCTGGATTGGCTTCTATCGCTCAAAATAAGAAAGACCAGCGATAATTTTAAAGATACTAGAGGATGCAATAGTATCCATATATATTCACAAAATCAAAAGGAGTCATTATGATTAGAAATACGATGCCCAACAGCAATAAAGGTTTGGGAACGACGGATGTATTACCACTTAGTGAACCACGTATAGGAGTACTGACAGGGGAAATCAACTACAAAAAAGTACCAATAGGTGCCTATGATCTTCTGGGACAATTTACTTTAGCGAGTCAACCGGATTATGTTAGTGATTTGAATATGATTCAATCGATGGGCTTCAATGTTTATAGAATTTCTATCTCTTGGGCACGCATTTTCCCAACTGGAGAAGAAGCGCAGCCAAGTGAAGAAGGTTTGAAATATTATGAAGCTATCATTGATCAAGTGTTGCAAAAGGACATTGAACCGATTGTAACTTTAAGTCATTTCGATCTTCCTCTTCATCTGTATGAAAAATACGGTGCGTGGAAGAGCCGCAAGATGATTGAACTTTATGAGCATTATACAGAAGCTGTTTTCAGACATTTTAAAGACAAGGTAAGATATTGGATTACCTTTAATGAATTTAATATTTTACACCATTTACCATATCTTGGTGGCGGTCTGTCCTTTGAAGATGGAGAAAATCGAAACCAACGAATCTGGCAGGCGGCTCACTATCAATTGGTCGCTTCGGCACGTGCTGTTAAGCTTGGAAAATCAATCAACCCAGAATTTCAATTTGGTGGCATGTTGGTAGTTAGTCGTAACTATAGTCAGAATCTAGATAGTGCGATTGATGCGATGGAAGCAGAAGTCAAGAACCGTGAAAACTATGTCTTTACAGATGTACAAGTTCGTGGTTCTTATCCAAACCATTTCTTGCGCCGATTAGAGCGTGAGCAGATTGCTTTGGATATTGAAAATGATGACTTCTTTGACTTACGAGTCGGAAAGGTTGATTTTGTTAGCTTTAGTTACCATGCATCTAGTAATTCTCAAGAAGTCTTTATCAATAAATATGGCTATAATAATACCAATAAGAATCCAATTGATCCTGTAGGTCTTCGCCTAGCTATGAATAATCTTTATGACCGCTATCAAAAACCATTATTTATTGTGGAAGATGATCTAGTATTAGATGAGTCAGACAGCCGCTCAATAGAAGAGCTAAAAACGAATATTCAAGAGATCGTTAAAACAGTAGAATATGATGGCGTTGAGCTTCTTGGCTATACACCTCTCAGTTGGGTAGATCTCAATTTCTAAAATAGATGCATTTACATCTAGTTACCTTTTATGAAAATACCTGAATGGATTATATGTCATCTATTCAGGTGTTTTTGCTTATAAAAGAATAAGGTTACAAAACTAAGAAAAGCATAGAGCTAGTGGGTAAATCGAATCTTATTTGCTCCTGTGGTGTTGGATTTTTTTGCTCGGAGACTTATAAAACAATGGTAATAAGCGTCATTTTATGCTACAATTGATAAGATAGTATATAATTAGAATAAATGAAGAATAGAGGGAGCAGAATGAGACTTAAAAAGACCCTATTTGGTAACTATCGTGCCAAGGAAGTTGAAGAATACATTGAATCGTTAGAAGAAGGATTTGATAGTGAAATTCGTAAAAAGAATGAGAAAATTGAATCTTTACGTAAAAAAATTGATGCTTTAAAGAACCAAGAAAGAGAAATCGGTGAAGCCGTCGTTTATGCTAAATCGCTGATTATTGAAGCACATGAAAAGGCAGAAAAAGAGGCTCAAGAGGTTCTAGAGAAAGCTCAGAAAGACTTCTTACAAGTAAGATCGTCTATCCTTGAAGAAATCGATGAATTGACGAAAAAACGTCTTGAAACGGAACAACTCTATAAGGCGCAAAAGGAAAAAATCAAAGAGCTTCTTAGTCAAATTGGTCAGATTCTAGACGAAGAAACTTTAGAGGGTCAAATTGACATCGCAAGTCTAATCGAGGAAGCTTCGGAAGACGACGAATTTGCAAGCATATTTGATACTCCTTTAGAGGAAGATGAAGCTACGCGTTTGTTTGATACACCTTTGGAAGAAGACGAGGCTCCAAATGAGCAAGTTGAAGCTGAAAGTCTATTCGATGAAGCTTCTCTTGAAGCGCACGAAGAAGAAGTAAACGAATCAGATATTTTTGGTGAGGAAGAAGTCCCAGTAGAAATCTCTGCTCCACAAAAAGAAGTTGTGAATATTGAGCAAACATTTGCTAAGACAGGTACAGATAGCTCTGTTCCCGTTACTTACTTCACTTCTCCTGTCAAAAAGTCTAAAGACGAAGATAAAGAAAAAGGGAAAAAGAAGAAAGGAAAAATCATCAAACGACTTTCAAGAATTAAAAAAGATAGTCTTTTGTAAGAGGAACATGGTTTATGACAATTTATAACATCAACCTAGGAATTGGTTGGGCAAGCAGCGGAGTCGAGTACGCACAAATTTATCGTGCAAAATTGCTTCGCAGTGTGGGCTTAGAGGCAAAATTTATCTTTATGGATTTTATTTCAGCCGATAATATTGAACATTTGACGAAGAATATCGGCTTTGAAGACTCTGAGGTCATTTGGCTCTATCAGTATTTTACAGATGTTAAGATTGCTCCAACGACCTACACTCTAGCACAAGTCTTAGCTAGTTTTGATAGAGAACCTCTAGAAATCGTCCGTAATCCTGAGAATAAGACCTTTCGGATCTTGTTTGGAGATAATGATTTCGTAACGTGCTATTCATGCGATATGGATAATGAACTGATTGAGCGGGCAGAGATTGTTTCGCGCGGCTGTCTCCTTCAGAAAGAATATTATACGTATACCAAAAACTTTATTGAATACTATAGTCCTGTAGATGGTCGGGCTCGTCTCTACCAACGGACTTGGCTCAATGAAGATGGTAGTGTGGCTTACGAAGAGATTATCGATGAAGTAGACGGTAAGCCAGAAACGCAAGTTTATCGTTTTCCAGATCAGGTCTTCTACTCCAAGCAGGAGTTTGTTGCTCATTTCATGAGAAGCTTGAAGTTGACAGACAAGGATTTACTGATTCTAGACCGAGAGACAGATATTGGCCAGCCAATCTTCGCCAATAAGGGGGCTGCTAAACTAGCTGTCATCGTTCACGCAGACCACTTCAGTGAAAATCCCGCAGAAAAAGAGTATATCTTATGGAATAATTACTACGAGTATCAATTTGAATACGCAGAAGAAGTAGACTACATCATCAACTCGACGGATGCTCAAACAGAGCTTCTGAAAGAGCAGTTTGCTCAATATACCGACATCAAGCCGAAGAATATTTTAACTATTCCTGTGGGTAGCTTGGATCAGCTGCGCCGACCAGAAGGTCAGCGGAAACCTTTTGGTTTGATGACAGCTTCTCGTTTGGCCAGTGAAAAGCATATTGATTGGCTGATTCACTCTGTGGTGAAGGCGCATGAGCAACTACCGGAAATCACCTTTGATATTTATGGTAAAGGTGGTGAGGAAGCTATGCTGCGGAAGCTGATTTCGGATCTGCAAGCAGAAGAGTATATTCGACTGATGGGGCATCATCATATGGCGGATATTTACAAGAATTATTCCGCTTATCTAGCAGCATCGACAAGTGAAGGTTTTGGTCTGACTCTGTTGGAAGCAGTAGGTTCTGGCCTGCCCATCATTGGCTTTGATGTTCGTTATGGCAATCCGACCTTTATCCGCGATGGAGAAAATGGCTACCTGATTCCCAAGGCTCGTCCAGATGATCTAGATGCCATGACGACAGAGTACGCAGAAAAGATTGTTCAGCTATTAACTCAACACTCTCAAGAAGATTTGTCCCGTGTATCCTATGAGGTAGCTGAACCTTACCTTGATGAGCATATTGCCCAGCGCTGGTCTGATCTGGTTCGATCGGCTCAGACCAACTAAGTAGGATTCAGAAAGAAAGGCATAACCACTATGATTTGTTTGTTTGACCGCTATGATCAAGCAAGTTTTGATTTGTTACGTTCATTAAAAGCAACAGGACTTGATTGTCCTGTTGTTGTTGTACAAGACGATGGCTATCTTTCACCAGATGTCGAGTCTCCTTACAGTTATTTCACGGGAGATTTGGATACACCGGAAGGCCGGCCAATTTATTTTAATCTTGTCCCCAAACCGCATCTATGGGAGATTCGCTCCAGCAATGTAAATGGGGAAATCTTGGATATGGGCAAGAAGCGTGCGAATATTTTCTATCGCCAACCGACGCATGAAAGACGTGTTCGGGCTGTCGAATGGTTGGATACAGAGGGGCAGGTTCGAGCAGCAGATATCTACAATCGCAAAGGACGGCTTTTCGCACAAATAACCTACGATCAGACACAACGTCCGACCCATACACGTTATTTTGACCAGAACAATGTTGTAGTCATTATGGAAAATCATCTGACTGGGGATATTATCCTGACACTGGAGGGAAAGCGTCATATCTTTAAATCCAAACAAGAATTTGTCGTCTTTTATCTGCAATATCGTGGATATGATACAGATCGCATTATTTATAATTCTCTAGCAACCCCCTTCTTGGTGGCCTACGCTCTTCGTCCTAAAAATGGTCGTGCAGAAGATGTCCTTTTCTGGCAAGAGCCTATCGGAGAAGCCTTACCTGGTAATATGAAAGTAGCTATGAAAATGCCTCATCGCAATATCCGCATCGCTGTTCAGGACAGACAGGTATATGAGAAAATTCAAAGCTTGGCAACACCAGAAGAAAAAGTCTATTTCCACAATATTGGTTATATTTATGATTACCAGCGTCTTAATAATATGAATCCAGAAGCCTTGATTTTGACCAATAGTGATCAGCTTGAGCAAATAGAGCAGCTCTTGAATCAGCTGCCAAATGTACATTTCCATATAGGAGCCATCACAGAAATGTCTGGCCATTTGATGGGGCTCAATCGTTATCCGAATGTTTCGCTTTATCCAAATATTCGTCCGGCCAAGGTTGCAGAGCTTTTTGAGAGATGTGACTTGTATTTAGATATCAATATCAGCGATGAAATCCTCAATGCTTGTCGCACAGCTTTTGAGAACAACATGTTGATTCTCAGCTTCACAAATACTTGCCATAGCCGTCGATTTATTGCGGATGATCACATTTACGCGCCAGAAAATGTTTCAACCATGGTGGATAAGATTCAAGCTGTCCTTGCTTACTCATCAGAGATGGAAGCAGCACTTGCTAGACAGAAACAGGCTGCTAATCAAGCTAGTTTGGAGCAATATAAGACCATTCTTTAACCAGATACATGAGAACTTGCTTTCGATGAAGGCAAGTTCCTTTATGCAGATTTAGTAAGGGAGGACAATCATGCAAGAGAAGCAAAAGGGAATTCTGCAGGAGCATATCAACGAGCAACTAGATAATCGTAGAAAACCGTTGAAAAGAGAGAAGCAAGAGTTTAGTATGATTGCAGTTCTAGGTGGTATTCTTTTTCTTATCACCCTTTTAGTCACAATCATCATGCAGTTGGGACACTTTTTCTAGGATTTTTTCTGGATGGAGGAGGTCTCTGGAAAAGATGAACCTTGACGAGCAAATCGTCAAGGTTTTTTTGCCTCTATCTAATTGAACTAGTGTGAAAGGGGGGAGTAGAGGTTCAAAAGATAATAAAACGCTTTCAACAATTTGAAACTTAAAAGCGAATTTTAGGTAAAAATTAGGCGTTTTCATTGGTTATTTAGCGTATAAATACTTGAAAAGGGGAATCCGTTTTGGTAAAATGATGAGTGGTATATACTGGATAAAAACGGCTGGTATATCCCAGATGGAATCTGCTTTTTCTGAGTCAAAGGGATAAAAACTGAAACTGACTGCAACTTTTATTAACTCTGGTTTTGGGAGGCAGCGCAATCTACACTTTGTTAATGGTCATGAGATTAACAAAGGGTCGCAATTGGATAAAAGAAAGGAATCGAATGTTTCGAAGTAAAAAATTTAACAAAGATTTCGAGATCGTAGATGAGAAAAAGCGTTATAAGCTTTACAAGTCGGGCAAAAACTGGGTAAAAGCCTCGAACTCTCAATTGGATCTCTTCCGTATCGGTGGGATGGGCGAAGTTGTCTCTAGTACCATGTCAGACACTGAAGAACTTGATCACGCACACCTTAGTTTTAACACGCTAGCGGGTATAGGGGGAATCCTGGCCGCGGGGGCTGCAGGATTTGTGATGACTCAAGAGCAAACTGTTTATGCGGATGAAACATCTGAGTATACAGAAAAGGATAAAACAGTCATCGCAGCTGAACCGAAAGCGGCTGAAACAACTGAAACAAGTGCCAACTCAATCATCGCTCAAGCGCAAGCGGAAGTAAAGAAAGCTCAAGCAGAACAAGCATCTGCAACAGCTTCTGTATCAGTCAGTCAATCTGTTGAGGATCAAGCGAGTGCGAGTCAGTCAGTTTCAGTCAGTCAATCTGCCTCAGCAAGTCAGTCAGCTTCAGTCAGTCAATCTGCCTCAGCAAGTCAATCTGCCTCAGCAAGTCAATCAGCATCAGCTCCTACATCAGTCTCAGCAAGTGCAAAAGCATCTGCATCAGTAAGCTCTACACCATCAGAGTCAGCAAGCGCTCAAGCACCTGCCTCTGTAGTTGAGAGTACATCAGTTGTTAGCGAACCATCAGCTCAGGCTTCTGTGTCTACCTCAGCTTCTGCATCGCTCAACCTTAAGGTCAACCCTGCGGCAAGTCTTGTATCAGGTAGTGCTAAACAAAGTTTGGCAAGTGCAGCTCTTAGCACAAGCCAAGCAGCAACAACAAGCAACAACATCGCAGCTGGTGTTGTAGCAGATAAGAACCAAGCCCAAGGTAAGGATACAACCAAGCAAGCTGAGAAAAACCAAAAGGTTGACAATACTGTAGCGATTGCACCAAAGACAGGGTATTCTGGATTTAGAGCAAATCCGATCGATACTGGATCAAAAGAACCTTTCTTTCTAAATACCGATCCATATAGCATCAACTCTCCAGAAACAAGTGGTCGTTTAAATAGACAACGGGTCTTTCTGGGACGAGCAGGTGTTCCTTTCTCGGTAACATATTACATGCATAAGTCTCAATTTGATGCGGACGAATATCCTTACGGTTCATACAAGGATAGTGAGCTTGCAGGACTTTCTCCAAGAACAACTCTAGAGACTCGAAACTGGCAAGAAGCACAAGAGAAATATAATATTACCTCGGAAACAGGTCGTGTGGAAGTGGCTCCTGGACGTTATATTCCATATGTAACTTTTAAGAGTGATAATCCAAAACCACTTAGAAGTAGTGTCAATCTGGATGTGACCTTTGATGGACGTAGCTTTCCTCAAACCAGCGTATTCATGAACTTCACTACTTCTCAGTTTAAGGGACCTGCTGTAACGTATGATGCCGAAGGGAAAAAAGAAGCACTGGCTCCTCTTGCAAAATATAAAGTAGGAGATACAGTCAATGAAACCTACTATTTCCATAATGATAAACAGTATAGATATGAGCAAGATGCTAGAAATGCTATTACTTTGTACGCTGGTAATGGTGGTTGGACCAGAAATATGGGCTTGAGATTTGTTCAAGGAGTGGAAAGACGTGCTGATTTTACCTATGTTCCTAAAGTCACTGTTACGGGGACTGTTAAAACTGAAAATCCTAATTATCTTATCAGACATAATGATGGAGTGGGAGGTAAGGATGCTGAATTCTTTACCTATCTAGGCCGTCCAGAAGAAGTTGTAACCGAGGCTGCGCAGGAGTCAATTATCAACAAGAGCAAAGACTCACTAACTCCTTCCCCTGAACCACTAGTTCCTGAGGTTGAAGTCGGTAAACGAGTTAATGAAACTTTATATGTTCATGATGGTAATAACAAAGGAGATAAGTCTGTTGGTTCTTGGCAGAGTTCTTACCTTGCAGATCAAGCGGTTGAACTGATTCATGGCAAGAAAGAACTAGAAGCACTTGGATTAACAGTTACTACTAAAAGCAATGAACCAGGGGCTGGTAAAACTGGCTATATCCCATCTATCCAAATTTCTGGAACGCCTACTGGAACAGGAACTGTAACACTCAAATATAAGATCACTGACGAAGCGGGACAGCTTAACTTTAAGGACATTCAAGTAAATGTTAAAGAAAGCGGATCCCTTAGCCAATCAGTTTCAGCTTCTGTATCTGCAAGTCAAAGTGCTTCAGCATCTATCTCAGCAAGCATCAGTGCGAGCCAATCAGCATCAAGCTCAGTAAATGCTAGCCAAAGTGCATCAGCAAGCCAATCAGCCAGCGCATCCGTATCAGCTAGTCAAAGTGCTTCAACATCAGTAAGCGCGAGCCACTCTGTGTCAATTAGTACGAGCCAAAGCGCTTCAGCATCTATCTCAGCAAGCATCAGTGCTAGCCAATCAGCATCTGTATCAGCTAGCCAAAGC
>NZ_JAPVZU010000017.1:0-39893 GCF_041432545.1 Streptococcus sp. 27098_8_113
CAAGCGGGTGTAGTTTAGTGGTAAAACTACAGCCTTCCAAGCTGTTGTCGCGAGTTCGATTCTCGTCACCCGCTTTGAACGGAAGTTCATACCAAGTTTTTATAACTTGGGCGCGTAGCTCAGGTGGTTAGAGCGCACGCCTGATAAGCGTGAGGTCGGTGGTTCGAGTCCACTCGTGCCCATTTAAATAGTAATATGGTCCGTTGGTCAAGGGGTTAAGACACCGCCTTTTCACGGCGGTAACACGGGTTCGAATCCCGTACGGACTATATATTTTGGAGGATTACCCAAGTCCGGCTGAAGGGAACGGTCTTGAAAACCGTCAGGCGTGTAAAAGCGTGCGTGGGTTCGAATCCCACATCCTCCTTAGATTAGAATATCGCGGGATGGAGCAGCTAGGTAGCTCGTCGGGCTCATAACCCGAAGGTCGTAGGTTCAAATCCTGCTCCCGCAATTTGGCTCGGTAGCTCAGTTGGTAGAGCAATGGATTGAAGCTCCATGTGTCGGCGGTTCGATTCCGTCTCGCGCCATATATCTTTAGAATTTCGGAAGGGTAGCGAAGAGGCTAAACGCGGCGGACTGTAAATCCGCTCCTTCGGGTTCGGGGGTTCGAATCCCTCCCCTTCCATGCTTAACGGGCATAGTTTAAAGGTAGAACTAAGGTCTCCAAAACCTTCAGTGTGGGTTCAATTCCTACTGCCCGTGTTTTGGAATATGGCGGGTGTGGTGAAGTGGTTAACACACCAGATTGTGGCTCTGGCATGCGTGGGTTCGATCCCCATCACTCGCCTATTTCTTTTGATTATTGGGGTATCGCCAAGCGGTAAGGCAAGGGACTTTGACTCCCTCATGCGTTGGTTCGAATCCAGCTACCCCAGTTACTTTGCCGGCGTGGCGGAATTGGCAGACGCGCTGGACTCAAAATCCAGTGTCCGCAAGGACGTGCCGGTTCGACCCCGGCCGCCGGTATAGTAATTAAGACAAGGTTTTCGGACCTTGTCTTTTTTTACCAATTTTTATTTTTGGGTTATTTATAATTTCTTATGTTATGCTAGATCGTCTGATTTTTTGCTTTTTTCTTTATTTTGTGCTAAAATAGGCTGCTTATTTGTATTGAGAAATGACTTACCGAAGACTTTCTAAAGGGAGAAATATATGGCAATGATAGAAGTAGAGCATCTTCAGAAAAATTTTGTGAAGACGGTTAAGGAACCGGGATTGAAGGGGGCTTTGCGCTCCTTTATTCATCCTGAAAAGCAGACCTTTGAAGCGGTCAAGGATTTGACCTTTGAGGTGCCCAAGGGGCAGATCTTAGGCTTTATCGGGGCCAATGGTGCTGGAAAGTCAACAACCATTAAAATGCTGACAGGAATTTTGAAACCGACATCTGGTTTTTGTCGGATTAATGGCAAGATTCCGCAGGATAATCGCCAAGACTATGTCAAAGATATTGGGGTTGTCTTTGGACAACGTACCCAGCTATGGTGGGATTTGGCTCTGCAAGAGACCTACACGGTCTTGAAGGAAATTTATGATGTGCCAGACTCGCTCTTCCATAAGCGTATGGACTTTTTGAATGAAGTTTTGGATTTGAAGGACTTTATCAAGGATCCCGTGCGGACTCTTTCACTTGGTCAACGAATGCGAGCAGATATTGCGGCTTCCTTGCTTCACAATCCCAAGGTTCTCTTTTTAGATGAGCCGACTATTGGTTTGGATGTGTCGGTCAAGGATAACATTCGTCGGGCCATCACCCAGATCAATCAAGAAGAAGAAACAACCATTCTCTTGACCACTCACGACCTGAGCGACATTGAGCAGCTCTGTGATCGGATTTTCATGATTGACAGGGGGCAGGAGATTTTTGATGGGACGGTGAGCCAGCTCAAGGAAACCTTTGGCAAGATGAAGACTCTTTCCTTTGAATTGGTGCCAGGGCAAAGTCACCTCGTCTCTCACTATGAAGGCCTACCTGATATGACCATTGATAGACAAGGAAATAGCCTCAATATTGAATTTGATAGTTCCCGTTACCAGTCGGCCGATATTATCAAGCAAACCCTGTCTGATTTTGAAATTCGCGATTTGAAGATGGTGGATACGGATATTGAGGATATTATCCGTCGCTTCTACCGAAAGGAGCTCTAAGATGGTCAAATTGTGGAGACGTTATAAACCCTTTATCAATGCAGGGATTCAGGAGTTGATTACCTATCGAGTCAACTTTCTTCTTTATCGGATTGGCGATGTCATGGGTGCTTTTGTGGAATTTTATCTCTGGAAGGCTGTCTTTGATTCCTCGCAGGAGTCTTTGATTCAGGGTTTCAGTATGGCTGATATCACCCTCTACATCATCATGAGTTTTGTGACCAATCTCTTGACCAGATCGGATAGCTCCTTTATGATTGGTGAGGAGGTCAAGGATGGTTCCATTATCATGCGTTTGTTGAGACCAGTGCATTTTGCGGCTTCTTATCTTTTCACAGAGCTTGGCTCCAAGTGGTTGATTTTTATCTCTGTTGGACTGCCATTTTTAAGTGTGATTGTCTTGATGAAAATTTTATCTGGGCAAGGGGTTGTAGAAGTGCTAGGATTAACCATCCTTTATCTCTTTAGCTTAATCCTAGCCTACCTGATCAACTTTTTCTTTAATATCTGCTTTGGATTTTCAGCCTTTGTCTTTAAAAATCTATGGGGTTCCAATCTACTCAAGACTTCTATAGTGGCCTTTATGTCTGGAAGTTTGATTCCCTTGGCTTTCTTTCCTAAGGTGGTTTCAGATATTCTGTCCTTCTTGCCTTTTTCATCTTTGATTTATACTCCGGTTATGATCATTGTTGGGAAATACGATGCCAGTCAGATTCTTCAAGCACTCTTGCTACAGTTCTTCTGGCTCATAGTGATGGTGGGCTTGTCTCAGTTGATTTGGAAACGGGTCCAGTCATCCATCACCATTCAAGGAGGTTAGTATGAAAAAATATCAACGCATGCATCTGATTTTTATCAGACAATACATCAAGCAAATCATGGAATACAAGGTGGATTTTGTGGTTGGTGTTTTAGGTGTCTTTCTGACCCAAGGTCTGAATCTCTTGTTTCTCAATGTCATCTTTCAACACATTCCATCCCTAGAAGGCTGGACCTTTCAAGAGATTGCCTTTATCTATGGATTTTCCTTGATTCCCAAGGGACTGGACCATCTCTTTTTTGACAATCTCTGGGCGCTAGGTCAACGCTTGGTGCGAAAAGGAGAATTTGACAAGTATCTGACTCGTCCCATCAATCCGCTCTTCCACATCCTAGTCGAGACCTTTCAGATTGATGCCTTGGGCGAACTTTTGGTTGGTGGAATCCTTCTGGCGACAACGGTCACCAGTATTAGCTGGACCTTTCCTAAATTCTTGATTTTCCTAGTTTGTATTCCTTTTGCGACCTTGATTTATACTTCTTTGAAAATCGCGACAGCCAGTATCGCTTTTTGGACCAAGCAGTCAGGCGCCATGATTTACATTTTCTATATGTTTAATGACTTTGCCAAGTATCCGATTTCCATTTACAATTCCCTACTTCGTTGGTTGATTAGTTTTATCGTGCCTTTCGCTTTTACGGCCTACTACCCTGCCAGCTATTTCTTGCAGGGCAAGAATGGACTTTTTAATATCGGTGGTTTGATTCTGATTTCCCTTGTTTTCTTTTTCATTTCCTTGAAACTATGGGACAAGGGCCTAGATTCCTACGAAAGTGCTGGTTCGTAATGGGAATATATAAAGTGTGAGATTTATATAGAAAGTCTATGAATAAGGGATCAATTAGATACAGTATAAAGACAAGGTATTTTGCCTTGTCTTTTCTGTTATAATGTAAGGTATCTATCTTTCAATTTTTTCTTTTGGAATGAATAAAGTCTACTTATCTTGCTAAAATGGTAGAATAGATTTAAGATTTGATAAGAAGGAGAGCCTAATGAAATTGAGATTGGAAAATAAAGAATCTGAACGTGTCCAAGAACTTGGAAATTTAATTCGAGCTTATAATCGCTCTAAACGGGAAGCTTCAACAAGTGAGCCTCTCAATATCTTTATCGAAGATGAGGACGGAAATTTAATGGGCGGCCTAGTAGCCGAAACGTTTGGTTATTGGCTTGAAATTGAGTATTTATATGTGAGTGAGGCTTTACGAGGGCAAGGGCTTGGCTCGGATATTTTGCAAAGGGCGGAAGAGGAAGCTCGTGACAGGAAGTGTAAGTATTCATTTGTGGATACCTTTCATTTTCAAGCGCCAGATTTTTATAAAAAGCATGGCTATGAGGAAGTGTTTAGATTAAAAGAATATCCTTATACAGGTGAGCGATATTATTATACGAAAGAGTTATAATTTATCAAAGGATAGATAGCAGATTTCTACCTGACAAATGTAGCGATTTTTGGTATAATATCATGAGGTGATTTTATGGCAAATTTGAATAGATATAAGTTTACATTTGGAAACAAAACCTTAACTTTAACAACAGAACACGACAATCTTTTTATGGAAGAAGTGGAGCGGGTTGCCAAGGAAAAATATAAGGCCATTAAAGAGCAGATGCCTGCGGCAGATGATGAAGTCTTGGCCATTTTGTTGGCGATTAATAGTTTATCTACCCAGCTCAGCCGCGAGATTGAGTTTGATGATAAGGAAAAAGAATTGGAAAGCCTTCGTCACAAAATGCTTAGCGAATTAAGAGAAAAGTCAGCTAATACAGGGGAAAGATAGTGTTTGCGATTATTATTTTACTAATATTAGCTTGGAGCTTTTATATTGGCTACTCGCGTGGGGTTGTTCTGCAGGGTTATTATGCTGCTATGACGATTGTATCCATGCTAGTGGCTGGAGCTCTATATCAGGGCTTGGCTAAGTCCATCAGCTTGTGGGTGCCCTATGCTAGCGCTGTTAAAGGAAGCTCGACTTATTTCTTTGCAAGTTCTCAACTTTTCCATTTGGATAAGGTTTTTTATGCGGGGCTGGCTTATCTTCTTGTTTTCAGTCTTGTTTATATAGTAGGCCGCTTTTTGGGGATTTTTGTAAATTTAATTCCCTATCCGAATAAGTGGGATACGAAAGCTTTTAATATGGTCAGTGGGGCTATTGCGGTCTTCATCTCACTCTTTGTCATCGAGATGGGACTGACTATTTTAGCTACTGTGCCTATGTCCTTTATCCAAGAACGCTTAAATTCGAGTTTGCTGATTCGGTTTATTATCAATCACACGCCTGTAACTTCATCCATTTTACATGACCTTTGGGTCACAAAAATTATCGGATAATTAAGACTCAGTTGCTCTGTAGCTGAGTTTCTTTTTCAGTTTAAATCATATAGAAATAGAATGAACATGATGAATCATAAAATTTTAGAAACTTTGGAATTTGATAAAATTAAGGAGCTTTTTTCTCCCTATCTGCTGACTGAGCTGGGAGAGTTGGAGTTGAAGCAGCTCCAGCCAAACAATAAAAAAGAATCAATTGCTGCTGCTTTTTTGGAGATGTCCGATATGCGGCAGATTTTTGTGCAGCATCCGCACTTTAGTTTGGGAGCCATTCAGGATATTAGGGGCTTGACCAAGCGCCTAGAGCTGGATAGTGACCTGAATATTGAGGAGTTTTTAGCCCTCAAGCGGGTCTTGGCTGTGACGCATGAGCTGGTATCTTTCCACGAGGACTTGGAAAATGTCCAATTGGAGCGTTTGGATCGCCTTTTTAACAATCTAGTAGAGTTTCCTAGTATTCAGGGAAGCCTGCAAGCTATCAATGATGGGGGCTTTCTTGAGAGTTTTGCTAGTGAAGAGTTGAGTCGTATTCGCCGGAAAATCCAAGAAAATGAAGTCCAGGTTCGGGATATTCTGCAAGAAATTCTCAAAACCAAAGGTGATATGCTGGCAGACCAAGTGGTGGCCAGTCGGAATGGCCGTAATGTACTACCTGTGAAAAATACCTACCGTAACCGTATTGCGGGTGTCGTTCACGATATTTCGGCCAGCGGAAGTACGGTTTACATTGAGCCGCGGGCGGTGGTCAATCTCAATGAAGAGATTGCCAGCAGTCGGGCAGACGAGCGCTATGAAATTCAGCGGATTTTGCAGGCTATGTCGGATATGATACGGCCTCATGCGACTGAAATTGCCAACAATGCTTGGATTATCGGGCATCTGGATCTGGTGCGTGCCAAGGTCCGCTTCATGCAAGAGACGGGAGCGGTGGTGCCAGACCTGTCAGAAGAGCAGGATATCCAACTACTCAGTGTCCGCCATCCCCTGATTGAAAATGCGGTGGCTAATGACCTGCACTTCGGGCCAGATTTGACAGAGATTGTCATTACCGGTCCTAATACGGGTGGTAAGACCATCATGCTGAAGACCTTGGGGCTGGCTCAGATCATGGCCCAGTCAGGTCTGCCGATTCTGGCGGACAAGGGCAGTCGCGTCGGGATTTTCAGTCAGATTTTTGCAGACATTGGTGATGAGCAGTCGATTGAGCAGAGCCTGTCGACTTTCTCCAGTCACATGACTAATATCGTCTCTATTTTAGAGCAGGTTGATAGCAAGAGTTTGGTCCTGCTGGATGAGCTGGGAGCTGGGACTGACCCGCAAGAAGGAGCAGCTCTGGCGATTGCTATCTTAGAAGATTTGCGGCTAAGGCAAATCAAAACCATGGCGACGACCCACTATCCTGAGCTCAAAGCCTATGGGATTGAGACGGATTGGGTGGAAAATGCCAGCATGGAATTTGATACAGATAGTTTGCGGCCGACCTATCGCTTTATGCAGGGAGTACCTGGCCGCTCCAATGCCTTTGAAATCGCTCGGCGTTTGGGCTTGTCGGAAGTTATCGTTGGCCACGCCCAAGAGCAGACCGATACAGACAGTGATGTCAATCGGATCATTGAGCGCCTGGAAGAGCAGACGTTGGAAAGCCGCAAGCGCTTGGATAATATCCGCGAGGTGGAGCAGGAAAATCTCAAATTTAACCGAGCCCTCAAAAAACTTTACAATGAGTTTAACAGAGAAAAGGAAACCGAGCTCAATAAGGCACGGTTGGAAGCCCAGGAAATCGTGGATATGGCGTTAGCGGAAAGTGAGAGCATTCTCAAAAATCTCCATGATAAGTCCAGTCTCAAACCGCATGAGATTATCGAAGCCAAGGCCCAGCTTAAAAAGTTGGCACCAGAAACGGTTGATTTATCAAAGAATAAGGTGCTCAAGCAGGCTAAGAAAAATCGGGCGCCCAAGGTGGGAGATGATATCCTAGTCACCAGCTATGGTCAGCGGGGAGCCTTGGTCAAGCAGCTCAAGGACGGACGCTGGGAAGCTCAGGTCGGTCTTATCAAGATGACATTAGAAGAGCAGGAGTTCAACTTACTCAAGGCTGAAAAGGAGCAGCAACCTAAGCGCAAGCAGGTCAATGTGGTCAAGCGAACCAATACCAATGGTCCAAGAGCCAGACTGGATCTGCGTGGCAAACGCTACGAAGAGGCCATGGAAGAGCTTGATGCCTTTATCGATCAGGCCCTCCTTAACAACATGGCTCAAGTGGACATTATCCACGGTATCGGAACGGGTGTTATCCGTGAAGGAGTAACTAAATACCTCCGTCGAAACAAGCAGGTCAAGTCCTTCGGTTATGCCCCGCAAAATGCTGGTGGCAGCGGTGCGACGATTGTAATCTTTAAGTAGGGAAGAATCGAGTACTCCGTAGCAAATATTTTCTTTTCCTCTGGGTTTGGTGTACAATAATATCAAAAGTAAGCTATTCAAAGGAGAAGATTTATGGTAGCAGCAGTTACAGATGCAACATTCGCTGAAGAGACAAAAGACGGACTGGTTCTGATTGACTTTTGGGCAACTTGGTGCGGTCCATGCCGTATGCAGGCGCCTATCTTGGAGCAGTTGGCAGGAGAAGTTCATGAGGACGAATTGAAAATCCTCAAAATGGATGTGGATGAAAATCCAAATACTGCCTGTGAATTCGGCATTATGTCCATTCCTACCCTTCTGTTCAAGAAAGACGGTCAAGTCGTTAAGCAAGTAGCTGGTGTTCATACGAAGGAGCAACTGAAGGCGATTTTGGCAGAATTAAGTTAAGAAAGAAGCCTTAGGCTTCTTTTTGTGTTAAAAAACGTTTACATGTTTAAAGTTTGTTATAAAACATTGACAAAAACCGAATATTATTTTAAAATAATAGAAAATTTAGAATAGACACCGAATGAAGTTTTTCAGAAATAAGTGTTTGAGCCTTATGACTGTGAAATGGACGGAACTCTGGAGAGACCATGATTGGCACCGAAGGGGCAAGGCAGGCAACTGCTCAAACTCTCAGGTAAAAGGACAGAGCAAGGGAAGGGCAGGAAACGGTCGTTCTCAGGCATCCAGAGTACATGTTTACACATGTACTTTTCTTTTTCTCGGTGTGGAAAAGGAGCAGAAGATTTATGTTGAAATTGTTGAATCAAATTGATTCTCTGGTCTGGGGGCCTCCCCTCTTAATTTTATTAGTTGGAACAGGGCTTTATCTGACACTTCGTCTGAGGTTGCTACAGATTTCGCGCCTTTCTCGCGCCTTTCGCTTAATTTTTGTTTCCGGTGAGGATCATCATGGAGATGTGTCTAGCTTTGCAGCTCTTTGTACAGCATTGGCAGCCACGGTTGGCACGGGGAATATTATCGGTGTAGCGACTGCCATAAAAGTTGGTGGACCGGGCGCCTTATTTTGGATGTGGCTAGCAGCTTTCTTTGGAATGGCAACCAAGTATGCCGAAGGTTTATTAGCAATCAAGTATCGTTCTAAGGATGCTCACGGAGCCGTTGCTGGTGGTCCCATGCATTATATCCTATTAGGAATGGGCGAAAAATGGCGTCCGCTGGCTATCTTCTTTGCTGTAGCGGGTGTCTTGGTGGCTCTTTTAGGGATTGGAACCTTTACGCAGGTGAATTCCATTACAGAAGCTATGCAGAATACCATTCAGTTGCCTCCAGCTGTGACTGCCTCTATCTTGGCTATTTTGGTGGCTCTAGTTATTTTTAGCGGTATTCAGTCGATTGCTCGAGTGTCGACCAAGGTTGTGCCTTTTATGGCGGCTATTTATATCTTGGGGACTGTGACTGTATTAGCAGTCAATATAGATCGTTTGCTGCCAACTCTTCAGCTAGTCTTTAGTTCTGCCTTTAGTCAGACAGCTGCTGTTGGTGGCTTTGCTGGTGCAACCATCCAGATGGCGATTCAAAATGGGGTTGCGCGCGGGGTATTCTCCAATGAATCTGGTCTAGGATCAGCACCTATTGCTGCAGCAGCAGCCAAGACCAAGGAGCCTGTCGAACAAGGATTGATTTCTATGACGGGAACCTTTATTGATACTCTGATTATTTGTAGTCTGACAGGATTGACAATTTTAATCACAGGAGTTTGGGATAGCAATCTCAATGGTGTGTCCTTGACTCAGGCAGCCTTTGCGACTGTCTTTGCTAATTTTGGTCCAATCCTTCTATCCGTTTTTCTAGTTCTGTTTGCTTTTACCACTATTTTAGGCTGGAACTACTACGGTGAGCGCTGCTTTGAGTTCCTGTTTGGTGTCAAATATATTCGCTTGTACCGAATTATCTTTGTTGCTATGGTGCTCTTAGGGGGCTTTATTGAGCTAGAAGCAGTTTGGGTCATTGCCGATATTGTCAATGCCTTGATGGCCTTGCCAAATCTGATTGCTCTTTTGGCCTTATCTCCGGTTATTATTGCTGAGACCAAAAAGTATTTTGACAAGAAGGGCTGAGTTTCCATTTGCTGGATTTTTGAAAGAAGATTTTCTTGCTAAAGCTGCTTTGCCAGCTTTAGTTTTTTTATGGCTGGGAAATCTCTCGTCTTTTGTTATTGGTCAAAACATGGTATAATGAAGTATTAAGATTCTAGGAGGAAATGACATGCGTTGTCCCAAATGTGGCGGAAGCAAATCAAGTGTGGTTGACAGCCGGCAGGCAGAAGATGGAAATACAATCCGTCGTCGCCGTGAATGCGAGGAATGCCAGCATCGTTTTACAACTTATGAGCGCGTGGAAGAAAGAACCCTAGTCGTTGTCAAAAAAGATGGGACGCGTGAGCAGTTTTCTCGGGATAAGATATTTAATGGAATCATCCGCTCCGCTCAGAAGCGTCCGGTCTCAAGTGACGAGATCGAAGAATTGGTCAATCGGATTGAGCAAAAACTTCGCAGTCAGAGCGAAAATGAAATTGCTAGCGAATATATTGGCTCTCTGGTCATGGATGAGCTGGCCGAGCTGGATGAGATTACCTATGTCCGTTTTGCCAGTGTTTATCGGAGTTTTAAGGATGTTGGCGAGCTGGAAAGCCTTTTGAAGCAGATTACCAAGGGTTCTAAGAAGAAAAAGGAAAAATAAGGGCTTATGAAACCAAATGATCATTTTTCTTTCTTGTCTAATAACCAGGTCAGTCAGGATATGAGCGGGCTGACCCGTTATTATCTACCTATTGTGGGCAAGGATGCAGTGGCGCTTTATCTTTATCTGGTTTCTTTTTGGGATAACGGAGCTCAGCAGCGACTTTTCAGCCATATTTTAAATCATCTTGATTTTGGTATGGAAGTGTTGGAGAGGAGCTTGGAACGTCTATCAGCTATTGGCTTGCTAGAGCTTTTCCAGACGGAGACGGGATTTTTCATCCGACTCTATCCAACCTTGTCCGCTGAGGACTTCTTTGCTCATCATGTGTACAGTAGTCTTTTGGAGAAAAAGATTGGTCAGGCGGCGGTAGATAAGCTACGACCGGAAAATCCAGCTGGACAAAAAATCGGTGCTTCTTTTAGCCAGATTTATGGCATGGAAGAGGTCGGTCCGACGAGAACCAGTCGCCAGAATGATTTTGACTTGACGCATTTTAAACAGAGAATGGCTCAGGATGGCTTGCGTTTTGCGGATGAAAAATCGGATCTCTTGGACTTGTTTGCTATTGCGGAGCAGAAGAAATGGACTTGGTATGAGACCTATGTCTTAGCGCGTGAAACAGCTGTGTCACATGTGATTTCGACGAAACGGATGCAGCAAAAGATTCAGCAAAAACCAGTTTCGGGAGATTTTTCTCCGCAAGAGCAGTCTATTATCCGTGAGGCTAAAAGCAAGCAGCCACTACTCTTTTTGGCAGAAATCAAGAAAACCCGTCAAGCGGCCATTACGCGTAGTGAACGGAAGCTGATTCAGGATTTGGCAGAGATGGGACTGTTGGATGAAGTTATCAATATCATCCTGCTATTGACTTTTAATAAGGTTGATTCGGCCAACCTCAATGAGAAGTATGCCCTCAAGGTGGCCAATGATTTTTCTTATCAAAAGGTGACTTCGGCTGAAGAGGCAGTCCTGAAAATCCGTGAGCGTAATCAGCAGACGAATAGTCGTCCTGCGCAAGTCAGCCCAACTGCTTCTAGAAGCAATGTGCCGAACTGGAGTCAGCCAGATTACAAGAATGAAACCAGCTTAGAAAAACAAGCGGAACTAGAAGAGCAAAAAAGAAGACTTTTAGCAAGACTGGAAGAGGGAGGCGATTAAATGGAAAAAATAGGACAGGCAATGCCTCATATGAATAAGGTGAAGCAGTTTGATTATCAAAAATTGGTCCAGCAGATTTTAGCCGATCCAGATATCGCTGCCTTTATCAGTCGAGAACAACTGTCTCCAACTGAAATTCAGCGGAGCATTTCTAAGTTCAATCAATACATTACCGAACGAGATCGTTTCCTGCTAGAAGATCAGAACTATATTGCTAAGGGTTATAAGCCAATTTTGGTGAAAAATGAAGGCTATGCGGATGTTGCCTATGAGGAAACACCTGAGTTGATCGAGCAGGAGAGACAGGAAGCGATTAGAAACCGTCTCAACCTCATCAATCTACCCACCAGTCTAAAAGAAGCTAGTTTGGCCAAAGTAGACTTAGACGATGTCGGTCGTTACAAGGCTTTTGAACTCTTGACCAGTTTTGTTGCGGACTTTCCTAATTATCAAAAGGCTGTTTATCTCTACGGAGATTTCGGCGTGGGTAAGAGTTACATGATGGCTGCTCTGGCGCATGATTTGTCAGAAAAACGCAGTGCTTCAACGACTCTGCTTCACTATCCGAGCTTTGTTTTGGATGTTAAGAATGCTATCAGTTCTGGTTTAGTCAAGGACAAGATTGACCAAGTCAAGACAGCTCAAGTGCTGATTTTGGACGATATCGGTGCAGAGCAGTCTAGCCCCTGGATGCGCGATGAGATTTTGCAGGTCATTCTCCAGCACCGTATGCAGGAAAATATGCCAACTTTCTTTACTTCTAACTTTAGTTTTGCGGATTTAGAGCGTCACTTTGCCAGCTCTAAGAATGGCGATGAGACTTGGCAGGCCAAGCGGGTTATGGAGCGGATTAAGTTTCTGGCTCAAGAAGTGCATCTAGAAGGAGAGAACCGTCGATGAATGAAACAATTAACTTGATGAAGGCTCATACGTCTGTTCGGCGCTTTACGGAAGAGCTGATTTCAGCTGAAGAACTGCGTTCTATTATCGATGCTGGGCGGGCTGCTTCCAGCTGGAAGAACTTCCAGTCCTATTCGATCATTGTGGTGCGAAGCAAAGAGAAAAAAGAAGCCCTCTTTGATTTGGTTCCCCAAGAAGCCATTCGGCAGGCTTCGGCCTTCCTGCTTTTTGTTGGCGACCTCAATCGTGCTCAAAAGGGCGCTCAATTGCACACGGATGGTTTTTACCCTGAAGGAACAGAAAATCTCCTGATTAGCTCGGTAGATGCTGCTTTGGCAGGACAAAATACCCTCTTAGCAGCTGAAAGTCTGGGTTATGGCGGCGTTATTATTGGTTTAGTTCGCTATGAAGCTTCAAAAATAGCTCAGCTCTTTAATCTGCCAGACTATACTTATCCAGTTTTCGGCATGGCTTTAGGAAAGCCTAATCAAAACCATGCTGTCAAGCCACGTCTGCCTTATGAAGCGGTGGTCTTTGAGGAAGAATACTGTGAGCAACTCAGCTCAGTCATCGAGGCCTATGACCGTGTGCAGGCTGAGTATGCTGGTGAGCGGGCACAGGATACTTGGAGCCAGCGTTTGGCAGCCCAATTTGGTCAGGAGCCGAATCAAGCGATTGACCAACTGTTCAAAGAAAAGAAATTAGAAAAATAAGGCGGAGCTCAGCTCTGTCTCAAAGAATGAAAGAGGAAAAACATGGCTTTACCAACTATTGCCATTGTCGGCCGTCCCAATGTCGGCAAGTCAACGCTATTTAACCGGATTGCGGGTGAGCGGATTTCCATTGTCGAAGACGTGGAAGGGGTTACTCGTGACCGAATCTATGCGACGGCAGATTGGCTGAATCGTAAGTTTAGTATCATTGATACGGGCGGAATTGATGATGTTGATGCGCCTTTTATGGAGCAAATCAAGCATCAAGCTGAGATCGCTATGGACGAGGCTGATGTCATCGTTTTTGTCGTGTCCGGCAAGGAAGGCATCACTGATGCGGACGAGTATGTGGCTCGGATGCTTTATAAGACTCACAAGCCGATTATTTTAGCGGTTAATAAAGTGGATAATCCTGAAATGCGCAATGAAATCTATGATTTCTATGCACTGGGCTTGGGAGATCCATTCCCAGTCTCTTCTGTCCACGGGATTGGTACAGGGGATGTTCTGGATGCTATCGTTGAAAATCTTCCACATGAGGAAGTGGTTGAAAATCCTGATATGATTAAGTTTAGCTTGATTGGCCGTCCTAATGTCGGCAAGTCTAGCTTGATCAATGCCATCTTAGGTGAGGATCGGGTCATTGCCAGTCCAGTGGCTGGTACCACGCGCGATGCTATTGATACGGTCTTTACGGATAGTGAAGGTCAGGAATTTACCATGATCGATACGGCTGGTATGCGCAAGTCAGGCAAGGTCTATGAAAATACAGAGAAATACTCTGTTATGCGGGCAATGCGGGCGATTGATCGCTCAGATGTCGTTCTGATGGTGCTTAACGCCGAAGAAGGAATTCGTGAGTACGACAAGCGAATCGCTGGCTTCGCCCATGAAGCAGGAAAAGGAATGATCATCGTCGTCAATAAGTGGGACACGCTGGAAAAAGACAACCATACCATGAAAGACTGGGAAGAAGATATCCGCGACCAGTTCCAGTACTTGTCTTATGCGCCGATTATTTTTGTCTCTGCCCTGACTAAGCAGCGCCTCCATAAGCTGCCAGACATGATTAAGCAAATTAGTCAGAGCCAGAATACCCGTATTCCATCAGCGGTGCTCAATGATGTTATCATGGATGCCATCGCGATTAATCCGACACCGACTGACAAGGGCAAACGCCTCAAGATTTTTTATGCGACTCAAGTGGCGACAAAACCGCCGACCTTTGTCATCTTTGTCAACGAAGAAGAGCTCATGCACTTCTCTTACCTGCGTTTCTTGGAAAATCAAATCCGCAAGGCCTTTGTCTTTGAGGGAACACCGATTCACTTGATTGCAAGGAAGCGGAAGTAGGACTTGCTTCGGACTGTTTATAAAGAAAAAAACAAGAGCGATTTCAGGGGATTCATGGGCGGAAGCTTATCCTTAAATCCCTAAACTTGCTAGCTCAAAATTTGGAATAGACTGATGAGGGAAACTGAATTTGAAAAATTGAGTTTCTCTCATTTTTTGATGATGAGCTTTCTCCGTCTCAAGTCGGATTTGAGCGTAAAAAATGGTTTTTAAAAGAGTTTTAGCCTTAATTATGGTAAAATAGTGTCTGAATACTATTAGCTATCAAATGAATTGAATGAGGTCTTTATGATGAAAATCGGAATCGATCAAATCGGTTTTGCGACCAGCAATTATGTTTTAAAATTAGATCATCTGGCTGAGGAGCGGGGCATTGATCCCAACAAGCTCAGCAAGGGATTATTGATGAAGGAGATCAGCATTGCTCCTTTAACTGAGGATATTGTCACTTTGGGCGCAGCAGCGGCTGAGCAAATCTTGACTGCAGAGGACAAGAAGGTCATTGATATGGTCATTGTCGCAACAGAGTCTAGCATCGACCAAAGCAAGGCGGCTTCGGTCTTTATTCATGGTCTTTTAGGCATTCAGCCCTTTGCTCGTAGCTTTGAAATTAAAGAGGCCTGCTATGGCGCAACTGCTGCTCTAGACTATGCCAAACTGCATATCAGACAATATCCAGAAAGCAAGGTCTTGGTCATCGCTAGTGACATTGCCAAATATGGAAAGGAAACGCCAGGCGAGCCGACTCAAGGTGCAGGCGCTATCGCTATGTTGATCAGTCAAAATCCACGCATCCTTGAATTCAATGAAGATAATGTGGCCCAGACTCGCGATATTATGGATTTCTGGCGACCAAATTATTCGACGACTCCTTACGTCAATGGTGTTTACTCAACCCAGCAGTACCTGGATTGCCTCAAGACGACTTGGAACGAATACCAAAAACGTCATGGTTTAGCTTTGGGAGACTTTGCAGCGATTTGTTTCCATCTCCCTTATCCTAAATTGGCGCTGAAGGGGCTGAATAAAATTATGGATAAAAGCTTGTCTCAGGAGGAGCAAAAAGGCCTGCAAGAAAACTTTGACAAGTCTATTCTCTATAGCCAAAAGGTCGGGAATATCTACACAGGCTCCCTCTTTTTAGGGCTCTTGTCCCTCTTAGAAAATTCTGAAAATCTTAAGGCTGGTGACAAGATTGCTCTCTTTAGTTATGGTAGTGGTGCTGTGGCTGAGATTTTTAGTGCCAATCTGGTAGAAGGTTATGAAAAACAGCTGATAACTAATCGTTTGGAGAAATTAAATCAACGTCAAGAACTGACGGTTGCTGCTTATGAAGAGCTTTTCTTTGCCGAAGCCCAGCTAGATGAAAACGGATCAGCTGTTTTTACTGACTACGATGACCAAGTTTACGCCTTGGTTCAAATCGACCAACACCAGCGCAAGTATATCAAAGTCGAGAAACCATCATGAAAATAAATTGGACCGGATTTTCTAAAAAAACGCCTGCAGAGCGGCTAGACTTTCTGAAAGCCCATGAACTACTCCAGACTGAGAATTGGCAAAATCTTGCTAATCAAAGCCATTTGCAGCTGGAGACAGCCAATCAAATGAGTGAAAATGTGCTTTCTGTTTTGGCTTTACCTTATTCGATTGCACCAGACTTTCTTATAGATGGGCAGGTTTATCAGGTACCTTTTGTAACGGAGGAGCCCTCTGTCGTTGCTGCTGCTAGTTTTGCAGCAAAAATCATTAAGCGCAACGGCGGTTTCAAGATCAAGATTCATAATCGGCAGATGATTGGGCAAGTCGCCCTCTATGATGTGCCCGATGTAGCTAAAGCCTTAGAGCAAATCCAAAATGAGAAGTCAGCTTTATTAGAATTGGCAAATCAAGCCCATCCTTCCATCGTCAAGCGAGGAGGTGGGGCGCGTGATTTACGAATGGACTTCCTAGAGGGAGAGACGGACTTTCTAGTTGTCTACCTTGTCGTGGACACTCAGGAAGCCATGGGTGCCAATATCCTTAATACAATGCTAGAAGCACTAAAAGAACGGTTGGAGGAGCTAACAGCTGGACAGAGCTTGATGGCTATCTTATCTAACTATGCGACTGAAGCGCTTGTAACAGCCTCTTGTGAAATTGATTTTCACTCACTCAGTCGAGACAAGGCAGAAGCTGAACGAACTGCTCAAAGAATCGCTTTAGCCAGTCAATTTGCAAAGCAGGATCCTTATCGGGCCAGCACGCATAATAAAGGCATTTTCAACGGAATTGATGCAGTTCTTTTGGCGACAGGTAATGACTGGCGTGCCATTGAAGCTGGGGCCCATGCCTATGCTGCTCGTGATGGCCGTTATCAAGGATTGAGTAACTGGGAGGCCAATTTAGAGGAAAGAAAACTCTATGGCCAGTTGACTTTACCCATGCCGGTTGCGGCTAAGGGAGGCTCCATTGGCCTTAATCCAATGGTCGTCGCCAGTTTTGATTTATTGGGGCAACCGACAGCAAAAGAATTAGCTTCGATTATCGCTTCTGTCGGCTTAGCGCAAAATTTTGCGGCTTTAAGAGCACTGGTGACTACGGGAATTCAGGCTGGCCACATGAAGCTCCAAGCTAAATCCCTAGCTTTATTGGCCGGTGCTCAGGAAGATGAGATTGCTGCTGTTGTTGAAGAACTTCTCAAAGAGAAGCAATTTAATCAGGCAAAAGCTAAGGAAATTCTAACCAAAATGCGTAAAGAAAAATGAGTCAATATGTATTGACTCATTTTTTATAGTGCAGAGGATGTTTCTTCAGGTAGCTGTAAATCTTTAAGACAACCGTCCCGCTAGCCATGCCGATAGAGATGACCAAGGCTAGGATGACGACCAAGGTAGCATTGACCATAGCATGACTGTAATCACCTGTCACAAAGAAGGCAGTTGTCCGGTAAGAAATATATCCAGGTACTAGAGGTGCTAGAATAGCCAAAATAAAGACGACAGCCGGCGTTCTATAGATGATGCTGAGGATTTGGCTGGCACAGGAACCAATGATAGCAGCCACGAAAGTTGCAATGATAACATTAGTCGGTCCCTTGAGTAGAAGATAGAGTAGCCAAGTAGCCATTCCTAAAACTCCGCCAGGAATCAGCATACTACGCTGGACATTTAGAACGATTAAAAAAGTGATGATAGCCAGTAGGCTGGCCAGAGCTTGTAGTAAGAAAGTCAAGATTGTCATAGGCTTATTTCATAAGAATGAGGGCGACAGAGGTACCGGCACCGAGAGCAAGGGTAATGAGAAGCGATTCAAATAGTTTGCTCATTCCAGAGTTGATATGGTTGGTCATGATATCTCTAACTGAGTTGGTCAGAGCGATTCCAGGGACGAAGGGCATGACAGCTCCTGCGATGATCAAGTCTGCTGTTGAATCGAATCCCGAATAGTGAGCCCAAATCTGGGCTAATAATCCGAAGACAAAAGCTCCAGCAAAGGCCGAAACAAAAGGAATTCGAATATACTTATCGACATAAAGAGAGAAAGAGAAGCCAAATAGAGTCGCGATACCGGCTCCAAGAGCATCGTAGAAATTTCCACCGAACATGATAGAAAAGAAAGGAGCACTGAGTGTAGCTGCTGTGATGAGTTCTCTTTTGCTATAGGGAACCCCTTTTGTTTTAAGTGCCCCTAGTTGTTCAAGAGCTTCTTCCAAATTGATTGCTCCACTGACTAATTGCCGAGAAACCTGATTGACATCGCAGACTTTCTCGATATTGTAGTTCATATGGATATTTCGCTTCATTCGAGAAATATTGGTGTTTTCAATTGAAAAGAATATGGCAACGGGCATGGCTAAGGCATTGCAGTCCAGGATGCCTTGTGAATGGGCAATCCGGATCATGGTGTCTTCGACCCGATAAATCTCTGAGCCGCTTTGTAATAGCAAGGTCCCAGCTAGCATGATAACATCAACAGCCAGATTAAGATTTTTTTCATCTGTAGACATTTTCTCAGCCATTATATCCCCTTTTTCATTTCACAATACCTCTATTATAACACAAATGCTCAAAGCTATCTCTCCAAAGTAAAAGAAAACCAGCTGATTTTCAGCTGGTTTTACAATTAGGAAAGAGGCTTAGCTAAGTGCATCATCCATAGAAAGAACTTCGTGGAAGACACGTTGTGTCAATTCAGTTTTTTGTTCTGGAGTGAGGTATTTAGTGTTTACACAGTATCCAGAGATACGTACGATAACGTCTTCACCTGACATGATCTTGTCGTAAACATCTTGCAAGTCCATAACGTTCAAGTTAACGTGTTGTCCACCGTTTTCAAAGTAACCATCAAGGATTGTTACCAAGTTATCCACTTGTTCGTCACGAGTCTTACCAAGAGCACGTGGAGAAACTTGAGTTGTCAATGAGATACCGTCAGCTGCGTAACCAAAGTCAAGGCTCGCAAGTGAGTTCAAGTTTTGCAACCAGCCACCTTTCGCTTTGTTAGATGGGTTAGCACCTGGTGAGAAGAACTCAAGTTTAGACAAGTTCACTGAACCATCTTCGTTGAGGTATACACCTTTGTGGACTGGTGAGTTACCAGTTTGTTTAGAGTATGCAACGTTAGATGTGATTGTCAAAAGTGATACAGTAGCTTCTGCGTCTTTGTAAAGTTTATGGCTACGTAGACGAGTTGTGTAAGCTTCGATCAACCATTCTGCCAATTCGTTTGAACGTGGGTCATCTTCACCCCAACGTGGGTATTCACCGATTGTTTCGTAATCGTAGATGTAGCCATTTTCGTCACGGATTGGTTTAACTGTAGCGTATTTAATCGCTGACAATGTATCAACTGTGTTAGCAAATCCACAGATACCGAATCCCATGTTAGCACGTTGTTTAGTTGGCAAGAAGGCCATTTGAACAGCTTCGTAGTTGTACTTGTCAGTCATGTAGTGGATGATGTTCAAAGCATCTACGTAAGTGTCAGTCAACCAGTCAAGTGATTTTTCGAAGTTCGCTTTAACTGATTCAAATTCAAGAACTTCGTCACGGATAGGATCGATGTCAAATACTTTGTAGTCTTTATGTACATCGTCGTACCCACCGTTCAAACCAGTAAGAAGAGCTTTCAAAACGTTTACACGAGCACCGAAGTACTGGATGTTGTGGCGTTGTTCTTCGTTTTCTGGGTCAAGTGGAGACACACAACATGAGATACAGCTCATTTCACCATATCCGTCTTTAGCCATTGTTGTTACACCTTCGTATTGGATAGAAGAGTGTTTGTGGCTCATATGCATACAGTAGCGACGGAATGCGTATGGTAATTTATCAGTCCAAAGAACTGTCAAGTTTGGCTCTGGAGAGTTACCGATGTTGTCAAGTGTGTTCAAGAAACGGTAGTCCATCTTAGTAACACGGTGACGACCGTCGTTACCCATACCTGCCATAGAAGTAGTGATGAAAGTTGGGTCACCTGAGTACAATTGGTCATAAGCTTTTGTACGAGCAAACTTCACTGTACGAAGTTTCATAACGAAATCATCAACAAATTCTTGGATTTCTGATTCAGTAAATGTACCACGAGCAAGGTCACGTTCTGCAAAGATATCCAATACGATTGGCACACGTCCTAGAGATGTTGCAGCACCGTTGATCACACGGCAGACAGCCATGAAGGCGATGTTAACCCATTGGATCGCTTCTTTAACGTTCATCGCTGGTTTACGAACATCAACTCCGTAAAGATCACCCAAGCGAACAACTTGTTGCAATGCTTGGTATTGAAGGTTTACTTCTTCACGAAGGCGGATTGTTTCTTCGTCGATTTCTTTGATTGCATTCCAGTCGTTGACTTTTTCTTGCATCAAGTAGTCTGCACCGTAAAGAGCAAGACGTGCGTAAACACCGATGATACGTCCACGTGAGTAGGCATCTGGAAGACCAGTTACAGTGTGAGCGTGACGAGCGCGGCGGATGTTAGAAGTATAAGCACGGAAAATACCGTCGTTAACAGTTGTCACATATTTTGTGAAAATTTCGTGAACAGCTGGATCAGGTTCATAACCATTTTCCTTCAAAGTTGTTTCAGCCATACGGATACCACCTTTTGGCATGAAGTTCAATTTGAAGAGTTCATCGTTTTGAATACCGTAAATTAGTTCGTTATCTCTGTCGATATAACCAGCAGGGATATCTGCAATAGATGTTGGACGAGTGTCCATTGGGAAACGAGTTTCTTCGTAGTGAGCTTTTGTTTCTTCTACGATTTTCTTGATGTGGAGTGAGCGCTCAGTAGGACCTGCCAAGAAGCTTTCATCTCCATCATAAGGTGTGTAGTTGGCTTGAACGAAGCGAGAAACACTTGCTTTCTCTTTCCAGTCTTCACCTTTGAAGCCTTCCCAAGCTTTGTCAAAAATATCTTGAGCTTCCACAACTGTTTTAACAACCATTAGATTTTCCTCTTTATTCTAGCAACAATAAACTGTTACATTTATAATTAAAGTATATCATAAGGTAATCGGTTTCACAAACGAATTTCAGTGCTAAAAGAGGCTTTCTTTTATAATACAGATTGATATTTTATTGCAAACTGTTTTATAATTTTGAAAATAGTAAATGAAAATAGTAGAAAGAAGCTGATAAGTTGAATTATTTTGTCCTTGTTTTGAATGTTACTGTGTAGAAATGTGTCCAATACTGAAATTCCTATTTTAATACTTTGTCTATGCACCTCAGAAAGTTTCTCACATTTTCCGGTCTTGCTTTTGAATAAAAATCCTTTGAAACTTGCTTTAAAAATGATAAAATTTGCTAAAGAGCTATTCTAACTTATAGGAGACGGCATGCTAATTTTTCCGCTAATCAATGACACATCGCGAAAGATCATTCATATTGATATGGATGCTTTTTTTGCTTCGGTCGAAGAGCGGGACAATCCTAAGCTCAAGGGAAAGCCTGTGATTATCGGTAGTGATCCGCGTCAGACGGGTGGACGTGGTGTGGTTTCGACTTGTAATTATGAAGCCAGAAAGTTCGGAGTTCATTCAGCTATGAGTTCCAAGGAAGCCTATGAGCGCTGCCCGCAGGGGATTTTTATCTCAGGAAATTATGAAAAATATCAAACAGTTGGCTTGCAGATTCGAGAGATTTTCAAGCGTTACACGGATAAAATTGAGCCCATGAGCATCGACGAGGCTTATCTGGATGTGACGGAAAATAAGCTAGGACTTAAATCTGCGGTCAAAATAGCCAAGCTGATCCAGCATGATATATGGAACGAATTGCAGCTGACGGCTTCGGCAGGCGTTTCTTATAATAAATTTCTGGCCAAGATTGCCAGTGACTATGAGAAGCCGCACGGTCTGACTGTTATTTTACCCGAAGAGGCGGAGGCTTTTTTGGCGCCTATGGACATTGCCAAATTTCATGGGGTGGGTAAGAAGAGTGTCGAGAAACTGCATGATATGGGGGTCTATACTGGTGCGGATCTGCTCAAGATACCGGAAATGAGCTTGATTGATAAGTTCGGCCGCTTTGGCTTTGATCTCTACCGGAAAGCGCGTGGTATCAGCAATAGTCCGGTCAAGTCCAATCGTATCCGTAAGTCTATCGGTAAGGAGCGAACCTATGCCAAACTGCTCTATGGTGAGGAGGACATCAAGAAAGAGCTGTCCCTTCTAGCGGCTAAGGTGGCCCTCAGCTTAGAGAAGCACCAAAAATCTGGTAAGACAGTTGTTCTCAAAATCCGCTATGCTGACTTTTCAACTCTAACCAAGAGGAGGACCTTAGAGCAAGAAACGAGGGAAGTTGAAGTGATTGAGCGAGTCGGCCATGAAATCTACGACAGTCTGGACGAGAAGCCTCGAGGCGTTCGTTTGTTAGGACTGACAGTGACGGGGTTTAAATAAGATAGAAAAGCGTCTGGGACAAATTGTCTCAGACGCTATTTTTATAGGGAATATTTGATAAGGCACTCTGTAAACTTTTATGACAGCTTCAAAGGTAGACCTAGGCATCTGTTTCTATTTGGTTATCATTGCCAAATATACTGTTGATATCTTCCTCAGTCAGTCCGATTAGAGGATTGATTGTTAGGATATTTTCCTCCGTCAGGATATAGTTTTCCACAGGTGATTCGTTGTTATCCACAGGAGTGTGGATAAGTTCTTGAGGGGATTCTATATCTTTAAAACGCTCAATCAGATAGGTTTTGCGGGCTGTTCCAGTATTTTTTACAGCATAGTCAAAGGCTGACTTTTCCCCAAGTAGGATCAGTTTGCTCTTGGCTCGGGTAATAGCTGTGTAGACCAGATTGCGCTGGAGCATGCGGTGGCTGCTTCGGGTAATGGGAAGGATGACCACGGGAAACTCGCTACCTTGGGATTTGTGGATACTCATGGCATAGGCTAGGCGGATTTTGTACCATTCGCTGCGCTGGTAGATAATTTCATTGCCGTCAAAGTTGATGGTTAATTCGTCCTGCTTGGACTCGGTGTACTTAGCTGGGAGCAGGTCGACGATGTAGCCTAAGTCACCGTTAAAAACATTGCTTTCGGCATCATTGACCAAGTGGATAACTCGGTCTCCTTGTCGATATTGGCAATCGGGTGCTTCAAAGGTCAGCTGGTCTTTTTCCACAGGATTGATGAGATTTTGCATGAGGTTGTTTATCTGGTCAATACCGGCCTGTCCGCGGTACATGGGAGCCAGCACTTGCACATCCTGAGCTGGGATGCCACTGCGAATAGCTGCGCTGGCAATTCGTTCAATCATGGGCGGGATGTGTTCATTTCGAGCTTCAAAATAAGAACGATCCGCTTTTTTCTCAGTAAAATCTTCTGGCAGTAGTCCTTTTTGGATTTGACTAGCCAGAGTGACAATGGTCGAATCTTGGCTCTGACGGTAAATTTTTTCCAGCTTGGTTTGGGGGATACTCGGTATTTGCAGTAGGTCAGCTAATACCTGCCCAGGACTGACAGAGGGTAACTGCTCTGCATCGCCCACCAAAAGCAGTTTGGTATTGGAAGAGATATTACTGAGAAGCTGATTGGCCAGCCAAGTGTCCACCATGGAGAACTCGTCCACGATGATAAAGTCAGCATCCAGATAATCATCCAAATGACTGGTATCATCATCTCCGGTCATCCCCAAATGGCGGTGGATAGTGGCGCTAGGAAGACCGGTCAATTCGTTCATGCGCCGAGCAGCACGACCAGTGGGAGCCGCTAGCAGAATCGGCAGATCATTGACCTTTCGCAGATCCAAGTCGCGAAGCTGGGCGTAGACGGAGATGATACCATTGATGACGGTTGTTTTTCCTGTTCCTGGTCCACCCGTCAGGATAAAGACTTTTTGTGTGATAGCGTCGAAAATGGCTTTCTTCTGAATCTGATCATAGTGGATGCCTAGGTCATCTTCAGCTTGGCTGATGGCACTGAGGATTTTTTCGTCTTCAAAGCGATCCTGATGGCCTTTTTCCAAGAGGCGGACCAGATTGCTGCGGATGCCTTCCTCGGCAAAGAAGAGGCTGTTTTCAAAAATCTTAGTCTCAACATTTTGGACTTTGTCTTCTTCAATGAGGTGAGCCAATTCATCGGCTACCAGACTAGGGTCTAGCTCTACTTGGCGCGAACTTTCCAGAAGCTCAATCGTATGAGCCAATAGGTCTCTAGCCTCCAAATAGGTGTCGCCAGTTTCCATGGACTGGGTCAGAAGGGTATGAAGCAAGCCAGCTCGAAAACGCTCAGGAGCATCACTTTCAATTCCCAACTGCTGGGCCAGCTGGTCAGCGATTTTAAAACCGATACCTTGGATATCTTCAACCAGTCGGTAGGGATACTGTTCGACAATTTCTAGCGTTTCTTCCTTGTAGGTTTCCTGAATCTGAAAGGCTAGTTTGTTGGGAATGCCGTAGGCGGCCAGTTTAGCTAAGACCAGCTCTGTTCCATAGTTGAGTTGCAGTTTGGCCACAAAGGATTCTCGGTTCTTGGCGGAAAGGCCAGTGATTTCTTTGAGTTTTTCTGGCTCAGCTAAAATCTTGTCAATGGTTTCCTCCCCATAGAGTTCCACGATTTTTTGAGCTGTCTTGACCCCGATACCTTTAAAGTGGTCACTGGAAAAATATTTAACCAGCCCCTTGCTAGTCGGTTTTGTCCTCTCGTAGCGGGAAATTTTTAGCTGCTGTCCGTACTTTGGATGTTGGACTAGGTTGCCCCAAAATGTATAATCCTCACCTTCGATAATATCGGCCATGGTTCCGGTCACGATAATCTCAAAATCATCAAAATCTTCACAATCTGTGTCTTGGATATCCAAGAGGAGGATTCGAAAGAAATTGCTGGGATTTTCAAAAATGATGCGTTCAATAGTGCCTGAAAAATAAAATTCTGTCATTGTTTATATATGCTCTTTAAAAAGCAAACCCAGCTGAGTAGTCAACTGAGTTTGGATGGGGGTATACTCTTAAGTATTAGTAAGTCTTGAAAGGTAGGATTGGCCAGATGCGGAATTTAGCTTCGCCTTGAATCTGACTGGATTTAAAGGCACCGACCTGCCGGCTATCCTTGGACACAATCCGATCGTCACCTAAAAGCAGGTACTCGTCATCTAGGAGTTTGATGGTAAAGACTGGGCTACCTTCTTTGTCCACTGTAAAGGCTTGGGCTTGAGAGGCTAGCTTGCGGAAGAAAGTTCCGTTGTCCGTGTAATCCTTGCCTACATAAGTAGATTGGAGCTTGTCCTTTTTGAATTTCTTGATGTATTCTGTTAAGTAAGATTCATCAGTTTTTTTACCATTGATATAAAGGGTGTCGTTTTCGTATTGAATGGTATCGCCTGGAAGGCCAATCACTCGCTTGACGACTTCTTTCTTTTTGCCGTCGTCATCCTTTTCAGAGGCTACAACAATATCGAAGCGATCAATGGACTGGTGTTTCAAAACCATCAAATATTCCCCATTGGCTAAGGTTGGGTCCATGGAGTGGCCGTCTACCTTGACAGGTGCCCAGAGCAGCCAGCGAGTGAGTAAGATAACAGAGATAATCAGGGTAAAGACTCCCCACTCCTTGAGGAAGGCACGGAAGTCAAAGCGTTTGTTTTTCATAGTCTACCTTTCTAAGAGCTTTTTAGCTTTTTCTGTATTTTTAAAATGAAGTTTAGCGGTATGCTGGAGGCCAGCCATTCCATAGGCTTGGAGGATTTGGCTAGCAACCTGGTCACTCTTGCTTCCAGCTCCACTCGGAAGGGTGTAGCCGAGCTCTTGACTCAGATTTTCCAGATTTTCCAGAAAGAGGTCGCGAGCGATAATGGAGCTAACAGCGACAGCTAGAAACTTTCCTTCCGCTTTCTCAATGAGACTAACAGGATTAGGGAAATGATTCTTTTCATTTTGTAGGTATTTGTCATAATTCTGCTGACTGGTAAAGGCATCGATAACTATTTTTTCTGGTCTTAACCCTTTTTGTAACAGCAGATAAATGGCTTGATTGTGAAGAGCTACCTTGACAGATACGGCATTGTAACCAGAGGCAACCACTTCGTTATATTTTTCTGGAGACAGGAGCAGAGCCTGATGTTGGATTTCCTTTTTCAAAATCGGTGCCAGTTGCCGAATCTTAAGGTCGGTCAAGGCCTTCGAATCGCCCACGCCCAACTTACGCAAGAAAGCGTGCTGTTCTGGACTGACAAAGGAAGCAACAACTGCTAAACCACCAAAGTAAGAGCCATTTCCGACCTCATCCGTACCTATAAGGGAGATCTTCTGAGAAGTCTTGCTGGCTTCCTCGGCTTGATGGCCGAAAAAAGCAGCATAGTGACCAGCTTTTTCTCCTTGGAAAAGAACCTTGCCAGAAGTATAGATACTGACAGTTGCCTGGTTCAATTTCAGTAGATATTGGATATACTGATTTTTACTAGGCACAAGCTTGTCTTGATATTTCTGGACAAAAGCCTCAATTTCCGCTCGTTTAGGACTCAAAGTAATACTTTCCATAGCCCCTATTGTACCACAAAATGAAACTAGGGAAAATGGGGAAAAATAGGATATTTAAAAGATTATGAAAAAATTACACATTTTTCTTCCAAACATGACATCGATGTCATGTTGAACCACATAGGGTTGTTGTATAATATAAGTGTTGAGTCAATGTTTGAAAAAAAACTGACCGCAAACAATATATTAACAAGGTTAAGAAGGCCTTGTAAAAAAGGAGAACACATATGGAAAACTTTGCTATGATGGACAACCAATTTGCTGCGTTGACTGAAGAAGAAATGATGATGATTGACGGTGGATGGGCATTCTATGGTATCCCTGTTGACATTTTCACAGTATCATTGGCTATTTTGGGTGGCTCATTGGTTTCAGGCTTCTTAGTAGGACTTTTCAGCTAATTTAATATTTTAAATAGAAGAAGGTGAATTTCATGAACAAAGATTTTAAATCATTAGATCAAAAATTTATGCCTCTTACTGAAGCTGAATTGGTTGAAGTAGAAGGTGGATGGGTCGGCGGTGACCTTGTACGTGCCGTATTTGATATCGGTCGTGAAGTTGGTCGTACTGTACGTGGCCTTGCTATCCGTGCATACGGTCGTATCCGCGCTAGAATTGGCTCAGGATCTGGTTCTAGCAATCGTGGTGGCGCTAACAACGGTGGTGCTGCAAGTCCAGACGTTTTTAACTAATATTTTGTGTTTCGACATAGAGCCTCTTGTTCGTCTTGATTGGGACAAGAGGTTTTTTAGTGTAAAAGTTACATTATGTCTGTTTTTTAAGTAATTTTGTACTTATACAGAGTAAAACGACTGATACCATTGGAAAAATACGCCACATTAGTGTATGATAGAGATATCTATTTTTTGCTTGTTATGAAAGTTCTTCTCCCTAATTTATACTTGTTTTTTTACTGGAGAGAATCGCTATGAATAAAGTTGACAAGCAGTTTTTATTGAATAGTATGTTTACTAATTAGGAGTTTTTATGCGAGGGTCACTCTCCATAAAAGCAAATTTACACTTTTGTGAATAAAGGAGTTTGTATGAGATTTACAAAGCGTCATTATAGGGCTCAAGTTGACGCGAGAGATTGTGGTGTAGCAGCGCTAGCCATGATATATGGTTATTATGGTTCCTATTATTCTTTGGCTAGTTTGCGTGAAATGGCCAAGACAACTTTAAGAGGAACAACTGCTTTTGGGCTAGTGAAGGTTTCGGAAGAGTTAGGTTTTGAAACACGAGCCTTTAAAGCGGATATGTCTTTATTTGACATGAAGGGCATTGTTTATCCTTTTATCGCCCATGTTATCAAAGACAAGAAATTGCTTCACTATTATGTTGTGACTGGGCACGATAAACATTCGGTTTATATTGCGGATCCAGATCCGGCTGTTAAAATGACCAAACTTTCTAAGGAACAGTTTGCGCAAGAGTGGACAGGTGTCTCTATTTTCATCGCCCCAGCGCCAGAATATAGACCACACAAGGAAAAGAAAAACGGTCTCTGGTCTTTTGTTCCGATTTTAATGAAACAAAAGGGACTGATTGCCAATATCGTTATTGCAACGATGCTGGTGACGATTATCAATATCGTGGGTTCTTACTACATGCAGGGGATTATTGATACTTACGTACCGAATCAGATGAGGAATACCTTAGGAATTATTTCTCTCGGTCTAATAGTCGTCTACATTTTGCAACAGGTCCTAACTTATGCTCAGAGCTATCTGCTTCTCATTTTGGGCCAACGCCTTTCGATTGATGTGATTTTGTCCTATATTAAGCATGTCTTTCATCTACCCATGTCTTTTTTTGCGACGAGAAGGACAGGGGAAATCGTATCGCGCTTCAACGATGCCAATAGTATCATTGATGCTTTGGCCAGCACCATTCTGTCCATCTTTTTGGATGTCTCTATCGTTGTCGTCATGGCGGTTGTTTTGTTCTCACAGAACTTCTATTTGTTCTTTATCAGTTTGCTTTCGCTGCCGATTTATATCGTCGTGATTTTTGCCTTCATGAAGCCATTTGAAAAAATGAATCGTGATACGATGGAATCTAATGCCATTTTGTCTTCTTCTATTATCGAAGATATCAATGGTATTGAGACGATCAAATCCTTGACAAGTGAAGATTTCCGCTATCAAAAGATTGATAGAGAATTTGTTGACTATCTGAAGAAATCATTTGCCTATAGTCGGATGGAAAACATCCAAATCGGCTTGAAAAAGACGGCTCAGCTCTTGCTGAATGTTGCAATCCTTTGGATGGGAGCCCTTTTGGTTATGGACAATAAAATGACCTTGGGGCAGTTGATTACTTATAATACTTTGTTGGTTTATTTCACAAATCCGCTGGAAAACATTATCAATTTACAAACCAAGCTTCAGACAGCCCAAGTGGCCAATAACCGCTTGAACGAGGTTTATCTGGTTGACTCTGAATTTATGGATAAAAAAGCGATCCGTGATTTGAGCATGACCAAGGGCGACATTGAGTTGAGAAATGTCAGCTATAAGTATGGCTATGGACGAAATGTTCTGTCGGATATTAATTTGACCATTGAAAGAGGCAGCAAGGTGGCCTTTGTAGGAATTTCTGGTTCTGGAAAGACGACTCTTGCCAAGATGATCGTGAACTTTTACGATCCAAACGAGGGAGAAATTCTGGTTAATAATATCAACCTCAATCAGATTGATAAGCATGTCTTGCGCCGTCATATCAATTACTTGCCGCAACAGCCTTATGTTTTTAATGGTACCATCTTGGAGAATGTTCTCCTAGGTGCCAAGCCTGGAACGACTCAGAAAGAAATCATTCGGGCGTTGGAAATTGCGGAAATTCGTGAAGATATTGAACGGATGCCTTTGAATTACCAAACAGAATTGACATCGGATGGTTCAGGAATTTCAGGTGGTCAGCGTCAGCGCTTGGCCTTGGCTCGGGCTCTTTTGACCGATGCTCCTGTTTTGATCCTTGATGAGGCGACCAGCAATCTAGATATCTTGACAGAGAAAAAGATCATTGATAACCTCTTGGAGTTGGACAAGACCATCATTTTCATTGCCCATCGGTTGACCATTGCGGAGCGATCTGAAAAAGTGGTTGTTCTGGACAAGGGTGAAATCGTGGAGCAAGGAACGCATGAAGAGTTGGTTGCTCAGGATGGCTTCTATGCTCATCTGGTGAATAGTTAGAAAGGAGAAAGAAGATGGAAGAACATTACTTAGAGAGTGCCGAATTTTATAACCGTAGATATTCTAGCTTTTCTGTGCGCGTGATTTTACCGACTTTCTTCTTGTTGATTTTTGTGGTCTTATTCTCCCTATTTGCTAAAAAAGAAATCACTATTACTTCAGGTGCTTCTATTGAACCTAGCAAGATTCTAGCTAACATCCAATCAACCAGTAACAATGCCATTGTCACTAATAATTTGAAGGAAAACAAGGTTGTTAAAAAAGGGGATCTTTTAGTTCAGTATAAGTCTGATAGTGAAAATACTCAAAAAGAAACCTTCTCCTCTCAAGTAGAAAGCTTGAAGGAGCAGAAGCGTCAGTTGGAGCTGCTGCAAGAAAGTCTGAAGACGGGGACTAGCCAGTTTTCAGGAGAGGATCGCTTTGGCTATGAGCAAGCATTTAATGATTATAAGAACCAAGCTGCGAGTATCCGTAGTAATACCGAACAGCAAAATTCGACCATTGCTTCTCAAAATTCAGCAGCTAGTAATTCACAGGCAGAGCTGGGGAATTTGATCAATGAAACAAATGCTAAATTATCAGATTATCAGACTCTTAGAAATGCTATCCAAAATGGGACAAGTGTCCCTTCGACTAATGCCGGCTATAGTATCTATCAGGCTTATGAGACACAAGCAGCTGCAGATAGTCAAGGTCAGCTAAAGAGTCAGGTTCTTTCGCAAATTGATAGTCAGATTTCTCAGTTTGAATCAGCTCTTGCAGGTTATCGAGTGCAGTATGCGGGCTCTGGTGCTCAGCAGGCTTATTCTGGGAGCTTGGATAGTCAGCTTGAGTCTTTGAAAGCTCAGCAGTTGACTAAAGTTGGTCAAGAATTGACGGCCTTGAATCAAAAGATTTTAGAAGTTGAAAACAATCTCAAGGTGCAAGGTGGTATCACTCAAAAGGGCATGATCACAGCAACTGAAGATGGTATTCTCCACCTAAATCCTGAAACAGCAGGAGCGAATCTAGTTCCTGAAGGGAAGTTGCTCGCTCAGTTGTATCCTGTTTTGACCAAGGAAAAAAAGGTCGTTATCACAACCTATGTGACCTCAAAAGATGTTGCTAGTCTGAAAAAAGGTGAGACTTTGCGTTTCACTGCAATGGATGGAAATAATAAAGAATTTGTTCTCAAATCTAAAATTTCAAACATTGACAGCAATGCAACGAAAACGGAAAAAGGAAACTTCTTTAAGGTGGAAGCTGAAATAACCTTAACGGGTGCTCAAGCCAAGAAGGTGCGTTATGGTATTGAGGGTCGTGCAGTAGTCATCACAGGAAGCAAAACTTACTTTGACTATTACTTGGATCAATTCTTGAGAAAGGACTAAAGGAAGAATAGTCGATAAGTTTTGATTGAAGTTTTTATCTCTCAAATATGAAAAAAACCATGGCTGTGTCCATGGTTTTTCTTGTTATGAGAGGGGAATTCTATTGCCAGATGTCCTGTATTTGCGTGATTTGAGCTTGGGCTTGTTTCTCAAAAATCTTGTATTTGTAAGTCAAGTCCTGAGCCATTTCCTTGATATTGTCTCGCTGTTCTTGGATAATGGCGAGATTGTGCTGGATGTTAGCTAAATTATCCTGGATTTTATCTAGGATATCAGATGTTTCGACGACTTCTTGGTTAATTGTCTTCCGACTTTTGACCAAATGGTAGCTGGCCCAGGCTGCGCCTGTGAAAAGCATGAGATTTGAAAATTTCATAGTCCCTCCCTAGGCTTGAGTAATCTTTTCAGCCAATTGAGCTAAGGCTGGAAAATCTGGTTCGTGGGTTTCAAAGCTGATTTGTAGACCGTCTGTCTCTTCATAGCGAGGAGCTAGGTGGACATGGGTGTGAAAGACCGTCTGTCCAGCGATTTCTTCGTTGTTGTTAAGGATGTTCATGCCCTTGGCGCCTGTTGCTTTCATGACCTTGCGGGCGATGTCTGGGACACGAGCGAAGAGCTGACTAGAACCGTCTGCATCCATTTCCAAAAGATTTCTGAAATGCTGCTTTGGAACGACCAAAGTATGACCTGGAGTGACCTGAGAAATGTCTAGAAAGGCAACTACCTGGTCATCTTCATAAACTTTAGAAGACGGGATTTCCCCTGCGATAATCTTACAAAAAATACAATCAGCCATAAATGATACCTCTATTCGCTGGATTTTGTTATAATATAAGAACTATTATAACAGATTTGGAGAAAATATGTTAGAAATCAAAGGCCTTACAGGAGGCTATATTAACATTCCTGTTTTGAAAGATATTAACTTTGAAGTGGGCGATGGTCAGCTGGTTGGGCTGATTGGTCTCAATGGTGCTGGTAAATCCACCACCATCAATGAAATTATCGGTTTATTGACGCCTTACAAGGGAGAAATTCGGATTGATGGTTTGCAGCTGCGAGAAAATCCTAGTGCCTACCGTAAGAAGATTGGTTTTATCCCAGAGACACCGAGTCTTTACGAGGAACTGACCCTGCGTGAGCATATTGAAACGGTGGCCATGGCTTACGATATAGAGCAGGAAGTCGCTTTTGAGCGCGTGGAGCGCCTCTTAACTATCTTCCGACTCAAGGATAAGTTGGACTGGTTTCCAGTGCATTTCTCTAAGGGGATGAAGCAGAAGGTCATGATTATCTGTGCTTTCGTGGTAGATCCTAGTCTTTTTATTGTGGATGAGCCCTTTTTGGGACTGGATCCTGTAGCTATTGCAGACCTTATCCAGCTCTTGGATGAGGAAAAGAAAAAAGGGAAGTCCATCCTTATGAGTACCCACGTTCTGGACTCGGCTGAGAAGATGTGTGATAGCTTTGTGATTTTGCATAAAGGGCAGGTGCGCGCTAAGGGCAATCTAGCTGAGTTGCGAGGACAATTTCAGATGCTGGAAGCTAGTCTCAATGACATCTATCTTGCCTTGACGGAAGAGGCTGCGCTATGAAAGAAGTATTTGCTAAACGCAAGCAGGATTTCCGTCAGCGGTGTCTGAAGTATCTGCGCTATGTTCTCAATGATCACTTTGTCCTGTTTTTATTGATTTTTCTAGGTTTTCTGGCAGTTCAGTACAATCAATTGCTGCGGAATCTCCCTAGTCAGTCTTGGCCGATCGTAGCCGGATTAGTCTTATTCTCTGTGCTCATTCTTCCTTTTGGGAATATCGCAACCTACCTGGAAAAGCCGGATATGCTCTTTTTGCTAGTGCAGGAGCAGGCAGTCATTGAGTTTGTCAAGGGACAAATCCAACGTTCGTATATTCTCTTTGGCCTGCTGCAAACCTTGTTGCTGATCTTGCTAGCGCCCCTGTTTTTGGCTCTAGGTTTGCCATTCTGGGGCTTTGGGCTATACTGTCTCCTTATGTTATTGCTAAAATGGCTGGTCTTTCAGCTCAAGGGGCGTCGCTTTTTCTTGTCTGACCGTCTCAATTGGCAATATGCAATCGCAGCTGAGGAAGGTCGTAAGCAGAAAGTTCTTCGTTTCTTCGCCCTCTTTACAAATGTGAAAGGCATTTCTAATAGTGTCAAAAGAAGGGCTTACTTGGACGGGTTGACAAGGTTTTTGCCTAAGACCCATGCTAAGACTTGGCAAAATATGTTTTTACGCTCCTATCTTCGCAATGGCGATTTATTCCCTCTGACCTTGCGTCTCCTACTTTTAGCCCTCTTGACGATTGTCTTCGTCAGCCAGTCTTGGATTGCTGCAGGTTTTGTCGTCCTTTTTAACTATCTTTTGCTCTTTCAGTTGTTGGCCTTGTATGAAGCTCTTGATTATCAGTATCTAACCCAGCTATTCCCGCTGGATAGCAAGTCTAAAATCAAGGGCGCAAGACAGGTCATCACAGGGGTTGGACATAGTGTTTTGCTTTTTGAAACGCTAGTGGCAGTACTCTTTTTCCAAGATAAGATGGCGGTGTTAGCAATGCTTGGGGCGACGATTTTCTTGTATCTCATCTATTTGCCTTATAAGCTGAAAAGATTGGTTGACTAAAAGAATGAAAATTAGTAAAATAGTAAGGAAACTTTTTAAGGAGGGGAATCATGGTCTTGGTTGATAACGAGCTAGCCCTGACACCAATAGCTGGTAAGAGCGGAAAGGCCTATATGGGAACTTATCCAGACGGGGGGCGAGTTTTCGTCAAGATGAATACGACCCCGATTCTGGCAGGCTTAGCCAGAGAACAAATTGCTCCGCAACTTCTGTGGAGTCGACGCTTGCCAGATGGCAATGTCATGAGTGGCCAAGAATGGCTTTCAGGCGCTATTTTAACGCCTAATGATATGTCTAAAAAGCAAGTGATCAATATTTTAACGCGTTTGCATCGGTCGAAGCCTCTGATGACTCAGTTAGCCAAATTGGGTTATATTTTAGAAACGCCAATCGATCTAATCAATAGCTGGCTTAATCAAGCACCAGTCGTTTTGAGGAACAATCAGTACCTGCAATCTATTATTCGGGATTTGCGGCAAACGGTACCTGCTTTTCGTGAAGACTATGCAACGATTGTCCACGGTGATGTACGACATAGCAACTGGTTTCAGACGGACAGTGGCTTGATTTATTTGGTGGATTGGGATTCGGTTCGCTTGACGGACAGAATGTTGGATGTTGCTCATATATTGAGTCACTATATCCCAGATACCAATTGGCAGGAGTGGTTGACCTACTACGGTTATAAGTACAATGACAAGGTTATCAAAAAACTGTATTGGTTTGGTCAATACTCTTATCTGATGCAGATTGCTAAATATTACGAAAACAATGATTTAGAAAATGTGAACCGGGAGATTTACGCCTTACGCAACTTCCGTTCTAAGTATGGAAAGATAAGATGAGAGTAAGAAATCGTAAGGGGGCGACTGAACTATTAGAAGCGAACCCCCACTATGTGGTTCTAAATCCGGCTGATGCCAAGGGAAAGTGGCGAGAAATTTTTGGAAACGACCATCCGATCCATGTTGAAGTTGGAAGCGGTAAAGGAGCTTTCATCACAGGGATGGCCAAGGCTAATCCAGACATCAATTACATCGGGATTGACATTCAGAAGTCTGTCCTCAGTTACGCCTTGGATAAGGTTTTGGAAGTTGGTGTACCCAATATCAAGCTACTTTGGGTGGATGGTTCGGAATTGACCAACTATTTTGCAGACGGAGAAATTGACCGACTTTACTTGAATTTCTCTGATCCATGGCCTAAGAAACGGCATGAAAAACGTCGCTTGACCTATAAGTCTTTCTTGGATACCTTCAAGCAAATTTTACCAGAAAAAGGTGAAATCCACTTCAAGACGGACAATCGTGGCTTGTTTGAGTACAGTTTGGTCAGCTTTTCGCAGTATGGTATGGTTCTCAAAGGTGTTTGGCTGGATCTTCATGCCAGTGACTTTGAAGGCAATGTCCTAACCGAATATGAGCAAAGATTCTCTAGCAAGGGTCAGGTTATTTACCGAGTCGAAGCAGAGTTTCAATAAAAATAAAGAGAGTCCTAAACAGGTTTTCTATCTCAAGTGTCGGATTTTATGACCGATTTTTGTTGAATAGAGCCCTGCAGGGGCTCTTTTATTTTATTTTGAACATCAAATTATCAAGATCATTTTTTGTTGTTCTCATCCTTTTGAAACGGCGTGGTTAAAGCCTTTTTGCTATCCCTGTAATATGTTATTACACTTTTGTTACAGAAAAAAATTAGATGGTAAAATCCTTGATATAATAGGAAAAAAGCGGTATAATTATTGGTATGGTTTAATGTCTAAATTTTGACATTAGAACCACCAATCATATGTTATAAAATACTTTGCTGCTCAGGCGTTAAGGTGTTGAGTAATAGGTGGTTGAACTATATTTTAAAAAGGAGAGATGTTCATGGATAAAAATGCGAGACGCAGATTAAACCGTGCGAGTGCTGAGAAACGACTTCGATACTCAGTCCGTAAGTTTAATGTGGGCGTGGCTTCTGTAGCAGTCGCAGCTTTCATGTTCTTTGGGGGGAATGTCGTTTCAGCCGATACGTTAGCTAAGACGGATTCTTCAAGCACCTCTACGGAGAAAACGACCTCTGTGCCAGATTCAGGAGAAGATTCGGGAGCGAATGATTCTGACTCCGAGTCGGCCATAGAAAAGAATTCTACTGTAGCAACTGTTGCTGAAAGCAACGCAGTTTCAAGTGCAGCATCTACAGCATCTTCTACCTCTGCTGAAGACCTATTAAGCAAAGTGGAAGAAAAAACTGTTAAATCAGAAGTTACTTCAAAAAGTGAAGCAGCTTTAAAAGAAGCTACTTCACAAGTGTCTAAAGCTTCAGTAGCGACTAGCCAATCAACCGCTGCAACTCAGTCTGAGGCTCGAGTTAGCCCAGCTACTTCAGCTACTGCAGAGTCAACTGCGGTTTCATCTGAAGCAGCTACAGAATCAACTGCTGCTGTAGAACCTGCTAAGGTATCAGTTGAAAAGGCAGCTAGCCAAGCAGCTAGTTTGGCAACAGCTAGCCAAGCAGCAAATGCAGTAGCCAAAAGCGAAGCTAATTCAACATTAGCAGCTGCTCAAAGCGAAGTAAATAAAGGTTACGCTGATTTCCGTAAATCAGGAGAAAGTGGCTTCCGTTCGTTTGACCCACAAACAGGGAAGACAACTGTAACAAAAGAAAACTTCCTTGACTACTTCAGATTGAATGGTTCAGCTACCTATAATTCATACGATGGTATCGTGACCCTTACTCCAGATGAAACCTCTAAGACAGGTAACTTCAGTCTGAAGAGTAAGATCAATATGAACCAAAGCTTCAAGCTGACTGGTGGAGTTAACCTTGGTGATAAGACTCAGGAACGCTATGGTGCCGATGGTATTGGTTTTGCCTTCCATACAGGGAATACAACAGACCTAGGTGCCGATGGTGGTAACCTTGGTATTGGTGGTTTGCGTAACGCGAATGGTTTCAAGCTGGATACTTTCTGGAACGTCCACACACCACCGAAAGGGAACCGTTTTGATACTAGCAATACGGACTCATTCCAATATGGTTGGGCGGAAGACCCTCGTCTGGGACAATTCGGTGCCTGGGTAAATACTACTCATAAAAAAGTTCGTGGTGGAGGTATCTTCACTGGTGGTGAGTATGACCGCTGGTGGGCTGAGACAGATGCTGGTAGTGCTCAACGTCTAGACTCAAGTGACTTGGATGGTCGTTTCCACAGATTTGCTATCCAGTATGACGGTGTAACCAAGGAATTAACTGTCTCTTACGAAAGTAATCTTGGGATTAAGCAATGGAAGAAGAAAGTTTCTACTCCAGAACAACTGATGTCCATGGTGGTTACGGCGACGACTGGTAACTACAAGAACTTGCAACAGTTCCAAATCAAACGCTTCGACTTCTATCAAAGTGCCTCTGTTGACGTACGTTATGAAGATGAGCAAGGTCGAGAAATCGCTGAAGGCTCAGTAACTTATCCACAAGGTGCCTTCAAGGCTAAGCCTTATACCACTGAACAGAAGACGATTCCTGGCTATGGTTTCATTGGAATGAAGAGAGGTAGCTTGCCACCTTCAGGAACTCTGGCTGACTGGGGTACCAACGGTACAGTAACCTACGTTTACCGTAGAGGTGCAACTGATACGAAGACAGAAAAGAAGACAGTCTCTCGTACTATTTATTATAAATATAAACCAGGTGTGACAGGACCGACACTTCCGCCAGCTTACACTCAAACAGCTGAGTTCACTCGGACTGTGACAGGTGGTAGACCAGGTCCATGGAGTCCTGCATCTAAGAATTTTGCACCTGTCGATTCTCTAGATGTCCCAGGATATACTCCAGATACAGCGACTGTTCCAGGAGTTACAGTAAATCCAAATTCTACTCCAAGTGATGTAACGGTTTACTACGACAAGAATGCTCCAAAAGTAACAACTGAAACCAAAGATGTTACTCGTACAATTGTTTACGAATATGAAGATGGTGTGACTTCAGGTCGTCCAGCCCTTCCACGTGAAGTACAACAAAATGTACGATTCACACGACAAGTGTCAGAAGATGCAAGAACTGGTAAGAAGACATACGGCAACTGGACTCCAAGCACTCGAACTGTAGATGCGGTTGATACACCAGCGATTCAAGGCTTTACACCAAATAAAACTCGTGTAAATTCAGCTACTGTTTCACCAACAGATCCAAGCTGGCGTGAAATTGTTTCATACCGTAAGAATAATCCAAAAGTAACAACAGAAACAAAAGACGTTACTCGTACAATCGCTTACGAATATGAAGATGGTGTGACTAGAAATCGTCCAGCTCTTCCACAACCAGTTGAACAAACAGTTCAATTTACTCGTCAAGTATCAGAAGATCCAGTAACTGGTAAGAAGACATACGGCAACTGGACACCTAGCCGTCAAAATGTTGCTGCGGTTGATAGCCCAGAAGTAGCAGGCTTTACACCAAACAAACCACGTGTAAATTCAGCCTCTGTTGCTCCAACAGATCCAAGTTGGCGTGAAATTGTAAGCTATTCAGCTGCAGATCAAAAGGGAAGCATCGTTTACCGTACAGATGGTAAAAATGGTGTTCCAGCTAAGACCCTTCACACAGACAACGTAACTGGTAAGTCAGATACACCTGTAAACTATACAACAACTGCGAAAATCAACGAATTTAAACAGTTGGGTTATGATCTTGTTAGCGACGGCTTTACTAAAGCTGGCGGTCAAAGATTTGACAGTAATAACAATGTAGATCAAACATGGGAAGTTGTTCTTACTCCACGTATTGAGACAAAACAAGAAACAAAAGATGTTACTCGTAACGTTCGTTACCAATACAAGGATGGAGTGACCGCAGGTCGTCCAGCACTTCCTCGTCCAGTTACTCAAACAACAACATTTACTCGCCCAGTTTCTGTGAACAAGGTGACAGGTGTTGAAACTCCTGGACAATGGAACAAGCCAAGTGAAGAACTTCCAAAAGTTGATTCTCCAGCAGTTACTGGTTTCACTCCAGACAAACCAAGTGTTCCAGCCTCAACTGTTACTCCTACATCTCCTAACGAAGATGAAGTAGTAAGCTACAGCCAAGATGATCAACGCGGTATCATTGAGTATGTAACAGATGGACAAAACGGTGTTCCAGCTAAGACTCTTTATACAGACGGTGTTACAGGTAAATCAGGTGAAGATGTTGTTTATTCAACTGCTAGCCGTATCGCTCAACTTCAACAAGCAGGTTACAAACTTGTAAGTGATGGCTTCACTCAACCAAGTGGTCAGAAGTTTGATAACGATAAGACAAAAGACCAAGTTTGGAAAGTTGTCGTTACTCCAGTTATTGAAACAAAACAAGAGAAGAAAGATGTTACTCGAACTATCCAATACCAATATGGTGACGGTGTAACAGCAGGACGCCCAGCGCTTCCTAAGACAGTTACTCAAACAACATCATTCACTCGTCCAGTTTCTGTTAACAAGGTAACAGGTGTGGAAACTCCTGGTGCTTGGGATAAACCAAATGCTAACCTTCCAGAAGTAAACACTCCTGCTATTACAGGCTATAGCCCAGATAAACCAAAAGTTCCAGGTGTAACTGTTGACCCTACTACTGGAGATTCAGTTGAAGTTGTCAACTACAACTTGGATGAACAACGTGGTTCTATCAAGTACGTAACAGATGGTAAGAATGGCGTTCCAGTTAAGACTCTTTATACAGATTCTGTTGCTGGTAAGTCAGGTGAACCAGTAGCTTACTCAACTGTAAATCGTCTCACTCAACTTCAACAAGCAGGTTACAAGCTTGTGAGCGACGGTTTCACTCAACCAAATGGTCAGAAGTTCGATAACGATAAGACAAAAGACCAAACTTGGACAGTTGTTGTAACACCACGCTTGGATGACAATACGAATCCAGCTGATTTGAACAGCAAGGTTACACGTACCATCAAGTATCAATACGCAGATGGTCAAACAGCGGGTCGTCCAGCTCTGAAAGCTCCTGTCACTCAAGAAGCAACCTTCACACGTACTGGTAAAATAAATGCTGTAACTGGTGAAAAGACCTTCACAGCATGGACACCAGCTACGAAAGAATTGGCCCAAGAAGCTACACCAGTTGTAACTGGATTTGTGGCAGATAAGGCGAATGTCGCAGCGAAGACAGTGAAAGCTGGCGATGCTAA
>NZ_JAPVZU010000018.1:0-32310 GCF_041432545.1 Streptococcus sp. 27098_8_113
AAAATAAACCCTTGTAAATATTGATTTTTCAAGGGTTTTGTCATTTATTTAATTTTAAAAGGGGCAGTCGAGGGGCAGAATTAAAAAATACTATCTAATTTATTGACGAGCTTATCCTCCATGTCCGCAGTGGTATGAGAGTAGATCTCCAAAGTCATTTTAGCATTTGAGTGACCAACTCGATCCATTATTGATTTGATAGGTAGCCCTGACTCTGCTAAAAATGAAATGTGAGAATGTCTAAAAATATGGCTAGATAAGTTTTTTTCTATCCCGGCCTGTTTGCCATATTTTTTTAATACCTGTATAAAACAAGCTATCGTTGTAGGATTATTCCATTTTTCAAAGCAGAAAATATAATCTTCACTATTCAATGGCTGGAAACGTTCACTAAGTCGCACTATCTGTCTCTGGATAGCTTCTATGACAGTCTCTGATACTTTGATTGTCCGTATTGAGTTTGTAGTCTTTGGTAATGTTTTTATTTTGTTCACTGAATCAAAATTACCAGTGATCTCAATTTTGTTGTTTTGAAAATCTATATTTTTTAGCTGTAAGGCAGCTAGTTCACCATATCTCATACCAGTTAAGGCAAGTACAATCACCATATCAGCATACTTTTGATGATATTCTCGACTATTAAGGACATCAACTAATGTCTTAATTTCCTGCATGGTGAGAAAATTGTTACGCTTTTTTTCTAATTCCTCCAAAGTTCTTGGCTTTTTGGGGATGGTGGTATAATCTACCTCGTTATTTTCGATGTAGGAGTATTGAACTGCATAATTAAAGATGCCTCTAAGCCTGTGTCTTACTTTTTTAGCTGTAATATATCCATTGCTTTCAATAATTTTTTCGATGGCCTCCTGGAGAAAACGCCTATCAAGATTGGCCAGTAAAGTATCAGGCGGAATGACTTGGTTCATTATCTTATCTACTGACTTACAATTATGCTTTGTTGACTCTTTGACTGTTTGTGCCCACCATCTATAGAAAAGTTTATAAATTTCTTCAAAGGTAATGCTCTCTACTTGTTTTGTGTTGAGTTTTTTGTTTATTTTTTCTTGTAAAATAAGTGTAGCCTGATTTCTTGCTTGAGGTGTTTTCTTTTCCATTGTGACTGAGACTTTTTTTAATTTCTCGGTATATGGATCTTTGTACCTTTCAAAAAATTTATATTTTCCGCTCGGTAATTCTTCTACCCACATTGCTATTTCACCTCATTTCTGTTAAAATGAGTACAAGAAAACTGGCTTTTTAATGCCTAGTTTCTTATACTATTGTCTTGCCTCACGCTCAGACTCGCCAAAGTTGAGAGCGTGAGGCTTTTTTGTTTTGTTCTTATTTTACTTTGATTTTCATCTCTCCGTTCATCTTTTGAGAGACAAGAGAGTTACCGTCATCTGTTTTTATATGTAGCATTGGGTATGATTTGAAATCAACCCCATTAATACCAGCCCAAACATTAAAAGCCTCATGTTCTTTTGCTTTCAACCCGTCCGCAAAGGCTTGTAAATCAGTTTTTGAATAGAACTTGTACTCGTTAGGTACATTTACATAGAGGATGGTATCCTTGCTGTGGAAAGTGTAAGTGGTAATATCTACACCTTTATCAGTTAAATCTTGCTTGAAATACTCAATGAAACTAGCCATCTGATCCGCTGAGACCCGTGGCAACTTATCGTCACTTTCAGAACTAGCTTCAGTAGCCTCAGTAGTCTCTGTTTTCTCTGGTGCTTTTTCTTTTACCTCAGCACTTGAGCTTTGGGTGGCTACTTTTGGTGCCTCAGGAGCTTTAGTTTTAGGCGCTAATCCTAAAGCCTGTAAAACGAAACCGAGAGCGGCCAACGCTAAAAATCCTGCTATAAAGACTTTAACCTTTTTCATAAAATTACCTCCCAGCTTTTAGTGTGGTTCAGTGATTGCACATAATTTGTTTTTTAGATTTCTAACGGCATGAAATTGCCAACTACTTTTCCAATGATTCGGGGCTCTTCGCTATACGGAGCAAATTTATCTGCGTATTTATTATTCAAAGAGACGAGCCGTAAGCCGTCTTTTTCTTTGTAAACTTTTTTGATATAACTTTGACCATCCCAGTCTACAGCATAAATAGCACCATCGTAATCCCAACCTGTATCTTTGATAAGGGCTACGGATCCGCTTAGATAGTCTGGTTCCATAGAGTCTCCATATACCCAGCTAGCGAAGTCGTGGGGGATGTATCTATCAAAAAAGACGGTATCATAATTGCGATCTTCGTAGTAAGTTTCACCGGTTCCGGCAGAGAGTTTTTCAAAAACTTGATATTCGAATAGTTCTTCGTTGACTTCAAGTTGTTGCCCCTCTAGAAGCTCCTCGGATGTCCGTAGCACGATTTTTTTATTGTGGGTGGTTAATTGTACCACTTTATCCGTTATCTGCTGCGTGAGTGAATCTGGAGTTTTTGGGAGAGGATTAGCAGTAGATGAGTCTTTTTTTATTTGTGGAAAAAGATCATCAATCGAAATTTTAAAAGCACTAGCTAAGTCAAACATTGTATCTTTTTTAGGAGACCTGATGCCTTTTTCATAATTGCCAATGGCATTCTTACTTATTCCAATTTTAGAACCAAGCTCTTGTTGAGTCCAACCGTTTTTAAGTCTATATTGTTTTATTTTTTCGCCAATAATACTTGCAATTTGTTCTTTATCCATAACCGAATCTCCTTTCTATTATAAGAGAATTATAACACAAAACCCACGAAAAGAAAACTTTTTTACTTTTTTCGCAAAAAAAATATTGACAGCCCACGAAACGTGTGCTATAATTAAATCAAGCTTAGAGATAAGCAAATAAAAGGAGGTGAGAACGTGCAAATTTATCTTTACCAACTACGAAAGGAAAAAGGGATTACACAAAAAGAACTAGCCCAAAAATTAGGTATATCCGAAACCGCGTATCGTCAAAAAGAAAAAGGGCAACGTGCTTTTAAGTCAGATGAAATGTTTATTATCGCTGATGTTCTTGAAAAAGATATTGGCGAAATTTTTTCAGACCCAAGACCACGAAACGTGAACCAATAAATAGGGATTCAATTAGAGAAAGGAGATCGTATGACAGACTTTAAGGATTTGGATTGTCAGTTTATCTTTCAAGAATGCGACTGAAAATTATACTGCTGTTAGTAATAGCTTTATCAATGATCCAAAACTGGGGTTCACAGCGGTAGGCATTATGATGGTTGTTCTAGCTAACCACCCTAACTGGCAAGTCTATCCAGATGAGATAGCTAGACGAAAAGGTGTTAGCCGTGACATGATCGATCGTCATCTAAAAAAGTTAGAGGATGCTGGTTATATGCGTGTGATCAAAAAAAGCCTTGGTAGAGGTCGAGGAGTTCAGACTTTTAGATTCTTCTCAGATACAAAGATAACTGACTTTCAATTTGAAATCATGTTACAACGACTTGATGAAGCAATAAAAAAGTTATCCACAGTTTGATATTTACATTTCCGATTTTTACAAATCTGTATTTTACAAATCTGTATTTTACAAATCAGTAAAATAAGGCACTAATAAATACTAACTAACAACAAGTACTAACTAATAATAAATACTAACTAACAACAAGTAATACTCATTTTAATAAATAAAAGAGGGGAATTACAATAAAACTTGAAAGGAGAGTGCATGGAGCAATTAAAACTAAGTATTAAGCCTAAACATGAACCTACTGATGGCCAATGTTTAAGGTCATCAGGTTATTCAGTAAAAATCAATGGTTGGGAGCTTGGCCGTGGGGTAACTGGTTTTAGATTAGAAATGCCAGCAGGAGAAAAACCAAAAATCACTATCACGGCAATTCCAGACATTATGGAAATTGATGCGACAGTGATTGCTGAAATTCAGAAATTACAATCTGAAAGCGATATAGAATCCTGAGAAATCTTCCTCAAGATATGCTGTGATTTGACCGGTTGAGATTAGGTGCTTAGCGGTATCTCTAAAATCATCTTGATCAAATTCTTCAGAACGGAAATCATGAGAAGTACCAGCTGGGACAGTTGGCTCCAGCTTAGCAAACTCTAGGATCTTATCAGCTATATTTTTATTAAATGACATTTTTAACCCTCCTTTCTGGTTTCATTATAGCAGAAAAGAGGATAGCAAAAAAGCCCACTGATAGGGTCAGGGGCTTACTAAAAACACTAAGTAAATTATATCACGAAAGGAGCAAAAATGGAAGCAGTTCAAATGGTGAGAATTAAAGATGTGATCATCGAGAAGGTAGCAGCAAACGATGGAGAGCTAGAGCATATTTTCGGATGTTCAAAACGGCAAGCAGGGGACATGAGGCGAGAAATGAAGAAATTGCCTAGTCAGCGAAAGCACCTCAGAAATGATGGACAGCTTGTCACGATTAAAGGCTTTGATGCTTATCTACAATACAGAGGCAGTCAGTCATGGAAGAAAGAAATGGCTAAAATCGTTAAGATGAAAAGGTCACTTGGAGGATAGACGGTATGGCAAGTTTAACTTTCCCAGAATTGCAACAAAAAATGCAACTAGAAAAAAAGAAATCAAAAGATGTAAAGTACGCATTTAGAAATGCCGAGGATATCTATACAACTTTCAAAGAGTTGAAAAGTGATTGGTCTGTAATTGTGACGGATGAACTCATTGAGCTTGTTGGAAAAATCTTTGTAAGAGCAACAGCTGTAGCTTTCAATGATGAGAGAGACGAGAAATACCAATCAACAGCATACGCTGAAATGAGTCCAGTACCTGTATTCAATACACAAAAAGGTCAGATTAAACAGATGCAGGAGCCACAGTGGACAGGTGCGGTCAGCTCATACGCTCGAAAGTACGCCTTACAAGGTCTATTCGCTATCGGCGAAAAAGACATTGATGAGTATCCAGTAGAAGAAAGCCAAGAACAAGGGCAGACTAATCAGCAACAGCAACCAGATAACCAATCATCTCAAGGCAGAAACGCTAATCAAGCAGATTTAATCAATACTGACCAATACAAGGCAATTTACGGAAAAGTTCGTACATGGGCACAACTGAAAAACACCAGCTTTGATTTAGTTGCTAACTATGTGCTGCAGCATTTCAAAATCCGTGATTTTCACGATATCCCAGAACTGCATTTTGACACAGTTATGAGCTATCTAAATGGTCAGATAGCTAAAGCTCAAGGACAAGATTTTAATAATTTATAAAAAAGAAAGAGGAAACAACATGAAACAAACTAAAAAATTTATTGCTTTTCAACAAAAAGAAAATGGTCATTTTGTGTCAGAATACAAACACAACGATCATCGTTTAGCTTACGCAGTAGGTCTGTGTAATTGCATGCAAGATGCTTTAACCTTGGATTACGACGCTTATGAAGAACAACAAGAGCAGATGGCTGCATTGGCAGAGTCTTTTGGTTGCAATATCGTTGTTGTCGAGGCAACGCACGAAATCAAAATGCTAGATGGATCAGATGCGCCAGAGCCAGTAAAACGTGATATTAAGGCTGATTTATTCAAATTCTTAGGATTGGAGGATTAGAAAAAATGAAAGATGTGACCTTAAGTGAACTAGAAAACATTAAGCCGATTTATGTGCCAGGAAAAATCACTCTTGACTTTGATAGTCTTGATAAAGCCATTGCTCTAGCAGTTTCGCAGCTTGAAGATAAAAAAATTGATGAACTTGATTATAAAGAAATCAAAGAACAAATCACAAGATACAAAGCCCTTGATGATGGATTAGATAGTGAGCGTAAAAAGATTGCTAAGAATTTCAAAAATCCACTTGATGAATTTGAAGAAAGACTTGAAAAATCACGCATCCCATTAGGTGAACTGCTAACTAAACTTAGAAAGGTCAGGGATGATATTGATGAACACGAGCGATTGTTGCGCGTGGATATCGTCCGTGCCGCTTTTGAAGATAAATGTATGGTAGCAGGTCTTGAAAAATCCACATTTGAAGATCGTTACGATGAATACAGCCTCAAGAAGTACTTTAAAACAGGTAAATTTGAACTCAAGAAATCAACGCTTGATGAAATGGATACTTTGGTATTGGCAGAATTTGATGCTCTTGAAGAATTTAAAGCAAACAAACAGGCTATTTTGGATCAAGCTAATGAATATGACTTGCCAGCTGATAGCTATATCAGACACCTTGAGGATGGAAAAACTTTGGTGGATGTTTTAAATCTCATGAAGTCTGATCGTGATGCTGCTATCTTGCGCAAAGAGCAGAAAGAGGCTCAAGAAAAAGCAGAAGCTGAACGGCTTGCAGAAATTGAACGCTTGGCCAGAGAAAACGCCGATGCGAATATCAAGGCTATTGATGCTGAAACAGGCGAGATTTTGGAACAGGGTACAATTACACCAGAACAGCAAAACAAAGCGCAAGAAGTGCCCAAATTTGAGCCTAGTGAGCCTTTGGAAGTCACAATGCTCTTGACTTTGCATGGCGGCAAACCTCAACTAGAGCAGCTTAAAGAATATCTTGAGGATAACTTTATTAGTTTTGAAACTTTAGGAGGTATGTAATGACATTTAAAAAAAGTGATTTGCTTAATTACAGGCAGCTTTGGTGGCTTGATAAATTTCTAACGGGGCATAAAGGGTTTATTGCTGGTGGTTGTTTCAAAAACATTTTTAATAACGAGCGTGTTAAAGACTTGGATATTTTCTTTGAAAGTGAAAAAGATTTTTTGGAGGCGAAAAGTTACTATAAGAAACAGTTAAAAGAAAATCCTAATGATTGGAGATTTTCTTATGAGAACAAAAATTGTTGGTCAATCTATTCTGTCAAAGAAAAAGTTCGTCTCGAACTTATTAGAAATACATACGGAACACCAAAAAATGTTATTGCAAATTTTGATTTTACAATTACAAAATTTGCTTACTACAAGAATTATGAAAATGTAGATGAAAATGATTATATGGCTGTTTTTGAAGTATTATTTCATGAAGATTATTTTGAACATTTACACACAAAAAGGCTAGTTGTAGATGATAGATTGCTTTACCCGGTCAGCACTTTTAACAGACTTATGAGATATGCAAAGTATGGCTATCAACCATGTAGAGAAACAAAAATAAAAATTGTAAAATCTCTGGCAATGCTAGACCCCGAAAATCAACGAGACTTTGATGAACAGTTAGGAAAAAGTTTATACGAAGGGATGGATTAAAAATGATCAATAACGTTGTTTTAGTAGGTCGGCTTACAAAAGATGCTGAACTGAGATACACGCAATCTAATATTGCGGTTGCTACGTTTACTCTTGCTGTAAATCGTCCGTTTAAGAACGATGCTGGAGAGCGTGAGGCTGATTTCATCAATTGCGTTATCTGGCGTCAGCAGGCAGAAAATCTTGCTAATTGGGCTAAAAAAGGCTCGTTGATTGGCGTTACAGGTGCAATCCAAACTCGTAACTACGACAACCAACAAGGTCAGCGTGTCTATGTCACAGAAGTTGTTGTTAGTAATTTCCAATTGTTAGAAAGTCGCAGTAGTCAGCAAAATAATCAAGGTTATCAAGATAATTATGGCGGACATCAGCAACAAGGCTACGGTAATCAAGGTGGTAATTTCCAAAACGGAAACAACCAAGGAAACAATTTCCAAAATGGAAATAGTTACGGACAACAAGGTAGCTTTTTCGAGGGTAATACAACAAATCCAGTTCCTGATTTTACCCGTGATAACAATCCATTTGGTAGGTCGTCAAATCCATTGGATATCAGCGATGATGATCTGCCTTTCTAGGAGGTGCTGATGTCAGATATTAAAATACTAGACGCATGTTGTGGCAGTCGGATGTTTTGGTTTGATAAAAACGAAAGCCACACAATTTTTATGGACATCAGACAAGAAAAATTTGAGATACATGGGAAAAAGGTCAATGTAGACCCTGATATTATCGGTGATTTTCGTTCTATGCCATTTGAAAACAACACTTTTAACTTGGTTGTTTTTGATCCCCCTCATTTAAAATGGGCAGGTAAAAATTCCATCATGAAAGCTCAGTATGGACAGTTGGATAAAGTTACCTGGTCAGAGGATTTGGCCAAAGGTTTTGAAGAATGTATGAGAGTTCTGAAAGTGGGGGGCACGCTAGTTTTCAAGTGGTCTGATTGCCAAATAAACGTAAAAAAATTATTAGAGGTGATACCATTCAAGCCTTTATTTGGTCAACAAAGAGGCACCACACACTGGCTAACGTTTGTAAAGTTTGAGGAATATAATTAACATGACATTTTATGTTTATAGACAAAACAACTCTGGAGGCTATTTTGTTAAAGATGGGAATGTGAGCATTCATGTCATCGTAGAAGCAGATACGGAAGAACAAGCAAATGAAAAATTTGATGAAATTCTTGATGGTGATTCCCAATACACAACATACTGCCCATGTTGCGGAGAGCGTTGGTATGGTGTAGATGAAGTTTATGAAACAGTAGAGATTTCAGATTCTTTGGTTGAAGAGCTAAAACGACATCGATTCTATGACGAAGCTATTTTGTATGCAGCAGACGGTACTAAGAAAAAGCTACCTTGGCTTGTTTATGGTATGTATGAATACTTACAATAATTTTTTAATCGGAGAAACTACATGACAAAATTTGAACTTATTTTAATTTTAACTGCTATTTTGACGACAACGTGGTCAGGAATTGTCACCGCTTTTGCAAGAAAAGCCGTATGTAAGTACAAGCGACAGGTTGCCTATTACCAAAAACCTGACACTCAAATTAAGATTGCGCAGCATGTTATCAAAAACAAATTTTATGAAACAGGCCAGGAGGCTTTCAAATGAAAGTATTTGATGGCGCAAAATTACGAGCCATCCGCAAAGAGGCAGGTCTTACACAGTATGACCTTGCCCCTAAGTTGGATGTTTCTCAAAACAGAGTCAGCGACATTGAGCGTAATGTCGCCGATCCTACCACAGTTGAAATTGATGCTTTTGCAGAAATCCTGAAATGCCAAGTATCAGCATTTTTGAGCGATGAAGCGGATATCGTTGTAATTACTAATACTTTTACTAAAAAGAAAAAAGGGATTGTTTCTGATACAGAAGAAGATACATCCGAGCAATTAGAATTACTGCCAGATGATGATATGATTACTGGCCGTGATTTAACTGGTTACATTCTAATTAAGCAAGAGGCGTATCAGTCCTTGCTTGAGGATCAATCAAAATTGAAACAGCTGCAAAGTTTATTGAAATAGGAGGAGAAAATGACTAAAAAACTAATAGGCTTAGACCTATCACATATTGCAGAGGGTGGGTTACAGGAAAAATTGGATCATGAACTTGAGAAAGTTTTTGACAACATCCTAGACCTAAATACAGATGCGAAAGCAAAACGCACAATCACAATTACGCTGAAAATGTCATCTAATGATGAGCGTACAGTAGTTGATACTATCATGGATGTAAAAGCTAAGCTAGCACCTCAAAATGCAGTAGCTACAACTATTCTTGTTGGTCGCGACTATGATACAGGTATGGTGCATGCAAACGAACTTAGAAGTAGTATGCCAGGTCAGATGTATTTTGATGACGAGGCTCAATTACGAACCGATATTGGACAACCAGTAGAGGAAGTGGAGCAACAGCAAGCAGAAACAAAACCAGATATTATTGATTTTAACAAGAAGAAAGCAGGTAACTAATATGACAACAGAAAATCTTAAAGCAGCATTGGAATACGCAGTAGAACTAAATGAGCATGGATTAGAAATTTTAACAGCAGTAGATGGTACAGAGTATTTTGACGCTAACAAATTCAACCTTAAAGAACTTGACCCTAAACGCTATCCTAAAACTTTGGAGCTATCAACTTTAACAAGTCTTGTTGACTATCTCAAAACAGATCTCAACAATTTGAAAAAACAACGCTTGATTGTAACAGTTGAGAAAAATGATGAGGTGTGTGTTTGGTCTGAAAATGATGAGCGTGAGCATCGTACATTACTTGTTGATGTTAAGGCACGCATCCCAGAGCTTTCTTTTGGCCGTTTCCTATCACCAGAGCAGTTTAACATCATGTTGCAATCAAACTTTATTGATGACACTGACCGTAGCGCATTATTAGAGTTTGCTAGCGCACTAAAAATTGAGAATGGAGCTGAAATTGAAGATAATGGAGTATCTCAAGTAGCAACTGTAAAAACGGGTGTAGCAAGTCTTGCTAAAGGCAAAGCACCTAATCCAGTTACATTGCGCCCATATCGCACTTTTGCTGAAGTCAAACAACCAGCAAGCTTATTTGTCTTTAGGATTGACAAACAAGCAAATATGGCTCTATTTGAGGCAGATGGTAAGCGTTGGGTAGCTGAGGCGGTGGGAAACATTGCAGCCTATCTAAAAGAGCAACTAGCAGACCAAGAAAATATCACAATTTTGGCGTAAAGCATACTGCAAAAGTGCCTGATTAAAAATTGAGAGAAAAAAGTATGATTGGATTTTATAAATTTATGATTGTATCAGCATGCCTTTTATTGGCATTGCTGATTGCAATCGCTGGAAGAAATAGCTTTAAAGAAAATACATTCGATAAAGTTTTATGGTTCGTACTGTATATCTATGCGTTTGGGTTGTTGCAAACGGTCTATAAATTACTATCTGGAGGTTAAGATGATCAAAAAGCAATTGATTAGCCTTTGCTTAGCGATATTTTTCTTGGCAATAGCTGTATTTAATCTTGGGATAGCAGTATCGAGAGATCATTACAGAGAAAAAATCTCGGCGCTAGAAAAACAGGTCGATGAATTAAAACAGAGAAAATCTGTTATCATTCATCAGGTAGATAACGCTGGGGGAATGATGTATGGAAAAATAACTGACAAACAGATTATATCCGGCCATTACACCGTAACTGCAGGAGCTTACGGGAAGTTTTTGGTCGCAAAATCTCAATATGATAATCTTGAAATCGGTGATGATATACCAGAGTATTTAAAACAGAGAGGTTCTGTTAGTAATGAGTGAATTTTTAAACCAAGATTGTTTGCAGGGAATGAAGAATTTTCCAGATAACTATTTTGATTTAGCCATTGTTGATCCACCATATTTTTCTGGCCCAGAAAAAAGAAAATTTTACGGACGTAAAGTAAGTCCAATTGGAGTCAGTAGGTTGTATGGCGAAACCTCAGAGTGGCAAATTCCAAATCAAGATTATTTTGACGAGCTTTTTAGAGTATCAAAAAATCAAATTATTTGGGGCGTGAACTATTTCGACTATTCTTTTGGTTCGGGACGTATTGTGTGGGATAAAGTCAATGGCTCATCAAGTTTTTCCGACTGTGAGATAGCATACTGCAGTTTGCATGATAGTACGCGCTTGTTTCGCTATATGTGGAATGGTATGATGCAAGGTAAGTCAATATCTGAAGGGCATATTCAACAAGGAAATAAGGCATTGAACGAGGTTAGAATCCATCCGACACAAAAACCGACAAATCTTTATTTCTGGTTGTTACAGAATTACGCAAAAGAGGGGGATAAAATACTTGATACCCATGTAGGATCAGCAAGTAGTTTGATTGCTTGTCAAGAGTTAGGTTTTGAGTATGTTGGTTTTGAAAAAGACAAACACATATATGAGTTGGCAGCGACCAGGCTAAGCAGCTATAAATCACAAATAAAATTATTCTAAGAAATTAGGAGTTTTGAATGAAATTTGAATTTTCTTTACCTAGAAACACCAAAAACAAAGCTCTGAACATGGTTATCAACAGTAACGATAGGCAACATCAGACAGATAAAGCCAAGGTTACTAGGCGCATTAGAATTTTTGCTTATTGGCATACATTGATGAACAAGGATAAAGGGAGGGCTGCTTTTAGTCCCTCTAATCCTTGTGAGGTTACAGTTACAATTTACAGCCCTACTAAATCTAAACTAGATCCGCCCAATCTATATCCGACAGTCAAAGCTATTATTGATGGCATGACAGATGCGGGTATTTGGACAGATGATAATCACAAGGTTATCAAAAAGCTGTCATTTGTCTATGGTGGCTTGAGCGAGGAGAAAGGGCATTATAGGTTAGTTTTTGATATAGAGGAGATAGAGGCAGAAAAATGAATAAGCAGAAATTGATTGAACGTATTGAGGGCTTACCTTACAATGAAGGACTTATCGTAGATACGATTAAAATCAGTAGAAAAGGACTTTTGGAGCTAGTGAATCAACTAGACGAATCAGAGAAGGTCAAAATTCCTCAGTTTGTAGCGGAGATTATTGAGTATTACAAAGGGCAGAACGCTACGTTATATGATGCGCTCAGAGAGAAGAACTTTAATAAACAATACAGTGATTGGTTACTGAATGAACAGAATGCTTACGACAAAGTCGCTCGCGCTTGGGTTGATGGGTACGAGATTGAGCAGGAGAAGCGATATATTGTGATTGTTGTAGGCATGAATCGTATTAATGGCTGTATTAGCTATAATAAGAATCTTGATAAATGGTTTTTTGGTACAGTTACTGATCAAAAACCTTACCGCACAAAACACACTCGCAAAGAACTAGAAGAAGCAGGTTTCGGCTGGGTGTTTGATTGTCCAGGCATTAAGATTGAGGAGGCGGAAGAGTGAAAAAATTAGGAATTATTTTAGGATCGGTATTTGTAATCGTTGTATCGCCGTTCGTTGTTCAGTACGGATGGAATGAAATTATCACAACGATCCTTCCAGTTGGTAAAATTACAGTCTGGCAAGCATTAGGGATGGATGCACTACTATCTTTCATCTGGCCTGTGCTGTCTAGTAAAAAAGAATCTGAAGAGGATTATTCATATGCTGTAAAGAGCAGCATTTCAAAAATCATTGTATGTGCATTTTTGATATGGTTAGCTAGTTTGTTTATTTAAGGAGCATTTGTAGACTGAAATATTTGAAGAAAAGAGGTAATTAAGATGACCAAAACTATTGAAATCCCAGATTGGCTGATTGAGGAGGTGGAAGAATGAGTAGATTTGAAATCTCTCTATCTAAAGATGACCTTGAACATATCGCTAACGGTTATGACATCAAAATCAAAATCAACGGTAAAATGTTTTTGGAAACAAATGAAATCATTTTGAAGCCTGCATTGACAAATGATGTTATGGCCCCGATATTGAATTATAGAAATAAATTAATTGATACTGAAGTACAAAATATTGCTAATAATTTTAGAGGAGGCGCAAGATGATTCCGAAATTTAGGGCGTGGGATAAAGAGACGCAAACCATGAATGGCATGGCAGAAATTTACAGAAACAAAAAGCAAGAAATTGAATTGCATCCTAGAGATGAACATATTATTCTCATGCAGTCAACAGGTCTCTTCGACAAGAACGGTCAGGAGATTTTCGAGGGAGACCTTATAAAAACTAGTTCAGCTGTTTGCCTTGTCGATTTTGGAGAATATACTTACCTCGAAGATGATGAAACCGAAATCAAAGCTATAGGGTTCTATCTTGCGTTTCTAAATACACATCCAATGTCTTGTTGCCCGTTCGAATCTCTATTCTGGAAAGGGTGTGAAGTCATTGGAAATATCCACGAAAACGAGTTAGATTTAATTATGTACGAAGCTTGGAAATTTAATAAGGTGGTAGCAGATGATTCCAAAATTTAGGGCGTGGGCAGGTGGCTCATTATGTCGTATGTATCAACCAGACGAAGTGATGGTTGGAAATGGTGACATCTGGATTGTTGATGAGGATTCAGTTGCTGGTGACTGGATTGTGAACAATGACCTTGAACTCATGCAATCTACAGGGTTCAAAGATAAGAACGGCAAGGAAATCTTTGAGGGGGATGTTGTACAATTTGAAGATTGTTATACCGAATCAGATTTTTTGTATATAAACAAGGGTATTGTCGAGTGGAGTCAAGGAAGTTTTACTGTTACCAATAGGGATTCTGTAGAAATGGAAGATTTGCTTGATGGAGAGATATTAGATGTAACAATCATAGGCAACATCTATGAAAATTCAGCACTGATGTGGTTAGATGATGACTAAAAAGAAAATAGAGCGTCTATCAGTGATACACCGCAGAGAGATAATTTGGCTCAAGTGGTATTTTTTGAGAGATAAAGAAAATCCTAAAAAAACAATTCTTGAGCAGAAAATTCATAAAAGTTTTTTAGATAATAAACTTGACAAAGCGAAATTTTTAGTCAATCTAAAAACTGTTACAGCAGAATTTGTAGAAAAATCAGATGAAAAGATTTTAAAAACCATCAAAGAGGTTTATGTCTACGAAAATCTCAATGTGATTGGCGCTTGTCAAGAAATCTTATATCTAAGTCCTAGCCCAGCTTATAATCATCTCAACAAATGGTTTGATAAGTATTTCTACTCCACTTACAAATATCTCCCTCTAAAAATATAACCGTAAAAATCCCCTAGTCTATGTATCTATAATCAAGATATATGGGCTTTTTTTGAAATGAGGTAAATATGGATAATCAAAAATCGTATCACAGACAAAACACCATTAACCAATACAATTTGTTAGATTATGATGCCACGCGCACAGATGGAAAATATAACTTACCAACACTTGAGTCGGTTGATCATGTCCCTAAAAAACTACAAGGGTTTAACTATGTTTTGAATAAACCTGACTATTCAGCAGGAGTGCATTTTTTTCTAGATGATTATCAGTTTGAAAGAATGTGGAAACGCCCAGATTTTTATATAGAAAAGTTAGCGGCCTTTGACTGTGTGCTTACTCCAGATTTTAGCCTATATACAGACATGCCAATAGCTATGCAACTTTGGAATACTTACCGCTCAAGATTGATAGGTCAAATGATGCAGAATTGGGGGTACACAGTCATTCCAACAGTGTCCTGGGCGGACGCTGATAGCTATGATTTTTGCTTTGATGGGATACCTACAAAAAGCACTGTTGCAATTAGTACGATAGGAGTTAAGAAAAGTCAGCAGCGTATTAAGATATGGCAGAATGGCATGGATGCCATGATTGATAGATTACAACCAAGCCGAATTTTGGTATATGGTGGTGCAATCGAATACGATTATAAAGGTATCGAAGTTGTTTATTTTGGTAATGACACGATTGAAAGGATGGACAAATGGGCGGTAGAGGGGCAAGCTCTGGAATGAGCCATAAAGGCAAAAAGTATGGTACAGAATACAAGACTGTACATAAAGCAGGAAATATAAAGTTTGTTACTCAAAATGGGCAAGGGTCACAAAAGACTCCAATGGAAACAATGACAAAAGGTAGGGTTTACGCACTTATTGACAAAAACAAAAACGTACCTAAGAGTGTTGTTTACTTTGATACAAAAAACAAGCGTAACAAACAAATTGATTTGGATCATGTACATAAAGGGATGAAACCACATGCTCATCATGGTTATAATCATGCAGAATATGAGAAAAGTAAAAAAGGGGCAAGTAATTTGACACCAAAAGAGCATAAGCTTGTTGAAAAAGTCATAAAAGAGTGGTATAATCACACTAAGAAACGTAGGGAGTAGTATATAGGGATTACGCCTTGATGGAGGAGATTCCGGTTCGAATCCGGGCTACTACGTTATATCTCAGCCCCTTAATTGGGGCTTTTTTGTGCCCTAAATCAAAAACAACAGTAAAACACCCCCTTTCTACACATATAAAATGAAATCATGAGTAATATACTTGTGATTTTTTTGTTGGAAAGGAGGTAGCGAATGAATGAAAGACAAAGGCGCTTTGCAGACGAGTACATAAAGACAGGAAATGGCTATCAATCAGCAATTAAAGCTGGTTATAGTGAGAGTTATGCTAATAATCGTATTACTGAATTGTTGGGAAATGTTGGGATAAAAGAGTACATAAACAAGCAGATGCAAGAGCTGCATAAGCAAAATATCATGGATGCTGCAGAGGCGCTCTATATCCTTTCTGAAATCGCTAGAGGTAAACGAGATGAGGAGGTTTTGATACTTAATCCAACGACAGGGAAAGTAGAAAGACACACCAAAAAAGCAGATAATGCCACGGTAATCAAGGCTATTACTGAAATCTTAAAACGATATCCAACAGCTAAGCAATCCGAAAAATTAGAGCTTGAGATTGAGAAATTAAAATCACAGTTGACAGATACACAGATGGAAGATGACACCATCACAATTATTGATAGCTGGGAGGGTGACGATGAGGATAATTGATATTCAAAAAAATGTCAATCCCCACTTTAAGAGCGTTTGGGTATCTAAATTGCCATATAATGTGTTGAAAGGTGGACGTAACTCTTTTAAATCGTCTGTAATTGCACTAAAACTAGCTTACATGATGCTGCGTTATATCAAAATGGGAGAAACGGCAAATGTGGTAGTTATTCGCAAAGTCGCAAATACTATTAGAGATAGTGTTTTTAATAAGATTTTTTGGGCTTTGAATTTGTTTGGTGTTGCTAATAGGTTCAAAAAGACAATAAGCCCTTTCCAGATCATTCACAAAAAGACAGGCTCAACATTTTACTTTTACGGCCAAGATGACTTTCAAAAACTCAAGTCAAATGACATTGGGAACATCATAGCGGTCTGGTATGAAGAAGCTGCTGAATTTGGTAGTCAGGAGGACTTTGATCAGTCTAACGTAACCTTTATGCGCCAAAAACACCCACGCGCTAAATTTGTGCAATTCTTTTGGTCTTACAACCCACCTAGAAACCCCTATAGCTGGATCAATGAGTGGTTTGAGAGTGTCAAGACTAATAAGAATTATCTAGCCCACTCTAGCACGTACCTAGATGATGAGCTAGGCTTTGTGACAGAGCAGATGCTGGAAGATATAGAGCGCATTAAAGAGAATGACTATGACTATTACAGGTATCTATATCTTGGTGAGGCTGTTGGGTTAGGGAATAATGTGTATAACATGAGCACCTTTCACCCGTTAGATGCTTTGCCGACAGATGACAGGCTGATCGGCATCTCGTTTGCTCTTGACGGTGGGCATCAACAATCAGCCACCGCTTGTTGTGCTTTTGGTATCACAGCAAAGGGGAAAGTAATTCTACTTGATACCTGGTATTATAGCCCAGCTGGCCAAGTGGTAAAGAAAGCACCTAGTCAGCTATCTCAAGAAATCTATGCGTTTATACAGGCTGTGATTGCACAATATAGAGTGCCAGCTCTGCAGTACACCATAGATAGCGCAGAGGGTGCTTTGAGAAATCAGATGTTTCTTGATTTTGGTCTAAGGTGGCATCCGGTGGCTAAATTGAAGAAAGTGACAATGATTGATACATTCCAATCATTATTAGCTCAAGGCCGCTTTTACTATCTTAACACTGAAAACAACAAGATATTTATTGAAGAGCACAAAATGTATCGCTGGGATGAAAAGACAATCAAATCTGACAATCCAAGCGTTATCAAAGAAGATGACCACACATGCGACACATCGCAGTATTTTGTATTAGACAACGCTAAAATACTCGGTTTGCGCGTGGGCAACACATAAGGAGGGCAATTATGAGCCTATTTCAGAAGATAAAAGACTTTTTTAATCGTGGGAGGTATAACATGGAAACATCAAATCTAAGCAGCATTCTAGATCATCCAAAAATTGCTGTGACGCAAGAGGAGTTTCGCCGCATTCAGCACAATCTGACTTACTATCAATCTAAATTTGAAGATATTGAGTACATCAATACGGATGGTGATAGAAAACGCCGCAAAATGCAACACTTGCCGATCGCACGCACAGCTGCCAAAAAGATTGCCAGCCTTGTTTACAACGAACAAGCAGAAATTTCAGCAAAAGATGAAACACTGAATAAGTTCTTGAATGATATGCTAGGTAATGACCGCTTTAACAAGAACTTTGAGCGGTATTTAGAGAGTGCATTGGCACTTGGTGGGCTTGCTATGAGGCCCTATATTGACGGAGATAAGGTTAGAGTGGCATTTATTCAAGCACCTGTTTTCTTACCGTTGCAATCCAATACGCAGGACGTTTCTAGCGCTGCTATCCTAACTAAAACTATCAAATCAGAGGGTAAAACTAATGTATATTATACTTTGGTTGAGTTCCATGAGTGGGTAACTAAAGACGGTAGCGAGATAGGCAGTACAAAAGACAAGAACTTATACCGGATCACAAATGAGCTGTACAAATCAAATACAGATAGCACATTAGGTCAGCGCGTGAACTTGCAAGAACTCTATCCAGACCTTGAACCTGTAACTGTACTGAAAGACCTATCACACCCGTTATTTACCTACCTGAAAACGCCGGGCATGAACAACAAGGATATCAATAGCCCTTTGGGTCTATCTATCTTTGACAATGCAAAAACAACTATTGACTTTATCAACCGCACTTACGATGAATTTATGTGGGAGATTAAGATGGGGCAAAGGCGTGTGATTGTGCCAGAGCAGCTAACGCAACTCAAAGTGCAAGATAACCAAGGTAATATCACTTTTAAACGCCGTTTTGATGTTGAGCAAAATGTGTATATGCAAGTGGGGGCTGGTAACATGGACAGCGGCAATATTGTTGACCTCACAACGCCTATCCGCTCATCTGATTATATTTCTGCCATTTCAGAGGGCTTAAAACTTTTTGAGATGCAAATTGGGGTATCTAGTGGCATGTTTACGTTTGATGGGCAAGGGGTCAAGACAGCAACCGAGATTGTCAGCGAGAACTCAGATACTTACCAAATGCGCAACAGCATTGTTGCACTTGTTGAGCAGTCTATTAAAGGGCTTTGTGTATCTATGTGTGAACTTGGTAAGGCGGTTGGTCTGTACAAGGGGAACATTCCAGAACTTGATGATATCTCGGTCAATCTGGATGATGGAGTCTTTACCGATCGTCACGCTGAGCTTGATTACTGGATGAAGATGGTAGCAGCTGGATTTGCCACACAGAAAAGAGGTATTGCCAAGACATTGAATATCACAGAAGATGAGGCAGAGAAAGAACTTGCTGAAATCAATGGAGAATTACCGCCTGAAAATGATGCTGAACTAGCGCTGTATAACAATCATAAGAGGGTAGAAGATGGAGAAGAACAAAAGGCCGATAACACTTAATGATCAGCAATTCTCTTTGCAAATGCAAGGCGTGAGCGATATTTACGCTAAAATGCAAATTGAGCTTTTTGACAGTATGATAAAGCGACTTAAAGAGCGGGGGGCTGCTGACCTTGCAGAGAATCCTTATGTCTGGCAGTTGGAAAAGCTGAACGATATGCACATGCTCAACGAGGAAAACTTGAAAATCATTGTTGAGCGTACAGGGATTGCTGAAGATTTGCTAAGGGAAGTCATCGAAAATGAAGGACTAAAGGTCTATAAGGATACGAAGCAGCAACTTGAAGAAGACTTGGGGCGAGGTCGTAGCGGGATGACAAGAAACGGTGTCACAGATGCTTTAGAAGCCTATACAGCCCAAGCAGTCAGTGACCTTAATCTTATCAATACAACTCTACCAGAAAGCATCCAAGCAGTTTTTAAATCTATAGTTGAGCAATCTGTCGCTGAGGTAGTCGCAGGAACAAAAACAGCGGACAAAGCAATTCATGAAACTATTATGAACTGGCAGAAAAAGGGTTTTACTGGTTTTACGGATAGCGCAGGGAGAGAGTGGCGAGCAGATAGCTATGCTAGGACGATTATCAAGAGTACGATGTACAAGGTTTTTAATAAGATGCGTACAGCTCCAGCAGAAGAGATGGGGATAGATACCTTTTACTATTCAATTAAGCGTACAGCGCGGCCGGCTTGCAGTCCCATCCAAGGGAAGATAGTCACATTTGGAGAAACTAGGGTAATCAATGGCACTAAAGTCTATTCGCTGTATGATTATGATTACGGATCAGCTGGCGGGTGTCTTGGAGTGCATTGTGGCCACTATCTAACTCCTTTTATAGTTGGTGTGAATGAAATGCCAGACCTGCCAGATTATCTTGCAGACCTAACACCAGAACAGGCAGAGGAAAATGCACGCATCCAAGCGAAACAAAGAGCACTTGAGCGGACTATTAGGCATCACAAAGAGCGTTTGCATTACGCAAATACTATGAAAGATAATGAATTGATACAAGCTGAAAAACTCAAGGTTAGAATGTATCAAAACAAAATCAGGAATCTTGTAGATAGCTATGATTTTCTGTATCGAGATTACAGCAGAGAGAAATTATACACATAATCTAGCGTTGCCCTGTGCAGCGCTTTTTTGTTTGCCTAAAACCGTAAAAAATCCCATCTAATCAAAGGTATATTGAGAAAGTAAATAATATTTTGCTTGAGGTGGGAGTTATCCACCTAAAAAAGAACTAGGAGGGTATAAATGGCATTTACGACAGAAGAACTACTCAAACTTGGATTGACAGATGAACAGGCTAAATCAGTCTTTGCCTTGCGAGGAAAAGAGCTCAACGAGGACAAATCAGCCTTGGAAACTATCACCAAAGAGCGAGATAGTCTGAAAGACCAGTTGCAGAATGCAGAGGCACAACTTAAAAACATGAAAGCAGATGCAAATACAAGCGCTGAACAGAAAGAAGCTCTTGAGAAGTTGCAAGCCGAATATGACAAGTACAAAGCAGATGCAGAAGCCGAACTGGCCAAAACAAATAAGGTGAATGCTATCAATCTTGCTTTGAAAGATACCACCGCACACAATCCATCAACCTTGATGAAGTTTATTGATGTTAATGCCGTTGAACTAGATGACAGTGGCAAACCTAAACTAGATGACATCCTCAATGGTCTAAAGGAAAGTGACCCATATCTCTTTAAAGCAGAAGAAGATGGCAAGCCTAACCCAAATATCTTGCCACCAGGTAATCCGGCGGCGAATGGAGCAGGAAAAGTTGACCCATTCCAAGCTGTTATTGATGGTTACGGTAAATAAATGAAAGGAGATTAGACTATGCCTAATCAAAATCTTACGACTCGCCGTTATGAAAAACAATATGCGGGAATCTTGCAAACTGTTTTTGGAGTCCGTGCAGCCTTTACAGGAGCTTTGTCATCAATCCAAATTTTGGATGGTGTACAAGAAAATGCTAAAGCTTTTTCGGTGAAAACCAACAATACACCTGTTGTTATTGGAGAATACAAAACAGGTGCTAATGATGGGGGCTTTGGTGATGGAACAGGACAAAAATCACGGTTTGGAAATCTGACAGAAATCAAGTATGAAAATACAGATGTCGATTATGGTTACACACTAACAATTCATGAAGGTCTTGATCGTTACACTGTGAACAATGACCTAAATGCTGCTATCGCAGACCGATTGAAATTGCAATCAGAGGCGCAGACGCGTCAAATGAACAAGCGTATTGGTAAATTTATGTCAGACAATGCAGGTCAGACAGAGGCGCTTGCTGATTTCACAGAAGAAAAGGTAAAGGCTTTGTTTAACAAGGTCAATGCTTATTACATCAACCAAGAAGTAACGGCACCAGTTACCATTTACTTACGCCCAGAGCTGTACAATGCCATTATTGATATGACAGCAAACACATCCGCTAAAGGTTCTAGTGTCTCTATTGATAATAATGGTCTTGCACGTTACAAAGGCTTTGCATTGGTGGAAACACCAGCACAATACTTTGACACTGGTGTCTTAGCAGTGTTTTCACCAGATGGCATTGTTATCCCATTTGTAGGTATCTCAACAGCTCGTACTATTGAATCCACAAACTTTGATGGAGTGCAATTACAGGCTGCTGCTAAAGGTGGTACTTACATTTTGGATGACAACAAAAAAGCTGTTGTCAAAGTGACTGGAACAGTCGTATAGGAGGTAAGCTATGGCGTTATATAAAGCGACTAAGAACATTTATTTCACAAGTCTCAACAAATCTGTAATCGTTGATGAAATCATCGATCTTGAAAAGAAATACGCAAAAGCAGTGAATGCTGATTTGAAACCGGTCTTCCCAGATGTTGCAGCTGCCCTTGTGCCGATCGAAGCAACTGAGCCAGTAGCGAATGCAGCAGATGAAAAATAAGGGGTGGTAACACCCTTTATTTGTAAAGGAGGTTACGCATGACTTATTTAACTAAAGATGAGTTTGTCAAGTTAGGCTTTGATGAGGTAGCTGATTTTGAAAAGCTAGCAAAGCGAGCAGAGGTTGCCATCAATCTCTATACCCAAGGCCTTTATCAAAGACACATTGATTTTGATAAAGAAGCAGATTACCGAAAACAGGCGGTAAAGCTAGCCATGGCCTTTCAAATCGCTTATCTGGATGTTTCAGGCATCATGACAGCCGATGACAAACAAGCTATGACAAGTGTTTCCATCGGCCGCACATCAATCTCTTATCGCAAGTCTCAAAATGGATCGGCAGGTCAGCGGTTCAACCTTTCGCTGGATGCCGAAAACATCCTAAGACAAGCGGGTTTTAGCCTAGTCACAGCGGTTGATTATGATAGATAAACGGCTATTGACTGATGCTATTACTGTCCGAAAGGTTGCGGACAAAAATGATTTTGGGGATGTTAGCTACTCTGACCCATTGGATATTAAGCCTGTACGGTTTGATAGGTCAGTGAGTGTCATAGGTGCTAACAATTCCAAAACAAGGCAGAAAGTCGGTGTTATCTATATCTATCCTAAATTTGCAAGCGTGACAGTTGACGATAGTTGGCTTGGTGCGATTGTGAATGATGGGGCGCGTGATTATGTTGTCACAGGCTACCAACCTAATTTTCTGAACGGCAAAATATTTAGCTATGAAATCGAGGTGATTTGATGGCTGATGTTAGAGTCATTGTTGATCTTGGTGGTGTTGACAGAAAACTATCTCCAGAAGCTGAGAAACGTGGCAAGCTAGCAATGGCTAGTCAAGGGATGATGATCATGGAGCCATATATACCTTTTAGGGGTGGCCCTTTGAGAGCGTCTGGCCGCATTGAGTCGAACGGTGATATTAGCTATAACACAGTTTATGCTAGAGCCCATTTTCACGGAACGAATGGGATTGTAGTCTTTAGAAGATATACAACACCCGGAACTGGAAAGCGCTGGGATAAACCACTAAAGGCCAATGTTGACCAACTAAAACGAGTCGCCATTAGAGCAATGGGGTTGAGATGATGATGCAGAATAACAAAAATTTTCAGGAAGTGCTTTTGGCACATATCAATGAAATCGAAAATCTGCCGATGAAAGCACGCCTTGATTATTTTGAGGATGATAAGGATGATTTAGTCATCAATGCTTTGCCGGGAGGTTCGATTGATAAGGAATACATGGATGGGACTAGAGAGGTGTCATTACCGTTTGAAATTGCTGTTAAATGTAAGAGCAATCAAAAGGCCAGTGATACGATTTGGCGAATCAATGGAGACTTATCAGGTTTTGATATTGAGCTACCTAGCACAGATAACACTTATACTTTTCTTTCTCTTGATGTCGGGAAACCAGGTATCAACGGAAAAGATGAACAAGGTTACTTTGTCTATACATTGCAAGTAACCGCTAAATTAGAAATCGCAGGAGGATAAACACATGGTACGTCAAAAAAATGCCAAGCGCAAGCACTTGGTAGCGCCATTCGACCCAAGTAAAGCAGACATTGTACCGGCTGATAATGAATTTTTCCCATTGGCCAAATATATCGAAAGTATCGAAGATGATACTGACGAAGAAACAGATGACAAAGGCTATTACGATGGCGATGGCACAAAAGAAGAAACTGTCACATCGGTTGCTGGTGCTTACACAGCTGAGGGTATCTATGATGCCGAAGATAAGGCACAGGCGCTTATTGCAAACATGAAGTACAAGACTGGTGATGGCCGCCGTTTGTGGCACCGAGTGATTGAGTCCAATGGCAAGAAATCACTCACTCAAGTCGCAAATGCTTCTGAAATTAAGGCTGGATCAGGAGATGCAACAGATTATGAAGAATTTAGTTGCAAACTCAAATGGATCAAAGCGCCGATCGAAAAAGCAATTACTCTTTAAAAAAATTGATTTTGGAGGAAATAGAGAACATGGCACGTACTTATAACTTTGGAAATCTCAAGGATGTTACGACATTCATTATTGGAGATGTCACCCTTGAATTTCAACCAACGGATGAAAAGAGCGAGATGCTTGAGAAGAAATCCGCTGAATTAAAGACAAAGGCTGAGCAGATTGATGAATCTGGTACGGAATGGGAATTGCGGAAAGAACTCAAAGACTTGCTAGATGAATTTTTCACAGCAGCTTTTGATGACGAAGCGCCACAAAAACTTTATGATGCTTGTGGCCAGAATACAATTTCTTACCTCAAATTATTCTTGCAGATCGCTGATGCTTTGCGAGAAGTCAACGAAGAACGACAAAACGATGAAGCATTTAAGAAGTATCTTGCTGAATAATGTTTGATATTTCCAAAAAAATGGATGACAGGCTGGTACTCGATGACAAAGAGTATCAGCTTTTCTTATCGTTTGACCGTGTACTGTGGGTCTTTAATATGTGGAGCAAAAAATATATCCCGCCACATCTAAAACCTAAATTAGCACTAGCTAAGCTAACTGATGATGAAAGTTTTAAAGATATGGACACACAAGAGGCTTTAGCGCTCTATGAAGAAGTGTTTAGAAAACATATACAGGTTACAAAAGCTGTTGATGAGGTTGATAGATATGACATTGAGGGGAATGTATTACCTAAAAAGCCTAAAGAACAGTCAGACGGTAATGACAAACCCTTATTTTCAATCAAATACGATGGTGAGTACATTTTTTCATCGTTTATGCAGGCTTATCAGATTGATTTGATTGAAGAACAGGGGAAATTGCACTGGCAGAAATTTAACGCTTTATTAGCTGGTCTGCCAGATGGCACTAAATTTGTTGAAGTGATGAAAATCAGGGCATGGAAACCCCAAAAGGGTGAAGATCCCAAAGAAAAACAAAGAATGCGCAAATTACAAGAAGAATATTCGCTACCTGATATTTAAGAAAGGGGGTATTAAATGGCTTCTGATGGAAAAGTGACCATTACCATTGATTTAGATAGTACAAAGGCTAGAGGTGAAGTAAAATCACTGAAAAGTCTATTTAGTGGATTAAGTGAGAGCGGGTCGAAGCTTGGCTCAGTGTTTAAGTCTGTTTTAGGTGCTAACCTCGTTAGCTCAGCTATCACATCCGGTATAGGTATGGTTGGCTCTGGCATCCGGGAAATGGTCGGAGAGTTGAACAGCTCGCAAAAAGCCTGGAAGACCTTTGAGGGGAATTTGCAAGCCTTTGGTCGCTCTTCTGACGAAATAAGAAAAGCGAAGACTGAGATGCAGGACTTTGCAACCAAAACAATCTATTCAGCTTCGGACATGGCAAACACCTACTCACAACTTGACGCAGTCGGTACTAAGAATGTTGGTAGTCTGGTTAAGGCATTTGGTGGGCTTGCAGCCTCAGCGGAAAACCCAGCCCAAGCCATGAAATCACTATCTACTCAAGCTACTCAGATGGCAAGTAAGCCTAAAGTAGCCTGGATGGACTTTAAAATCATGATGGAGCAAGCTCCTGCTGGTATGGCAGCAGTTGCTAAAGAGATGGGGATGTCTACCGCTGAGCTGGTATCAGCTGTTCAAGATGGCAAAATCAAGACAGAGGATTTCTTTGACGCTATGAACCGTGCAGGGAACTCTGACGCTTTCCAGAAGATGGCTACTGAGTTCAAGACGGTTGATCAAGCTATAGACGGGGCAAAAGAAAGTCTCTCTAACAAGCTCATGCCAGCGTTTGAAAAACTTAATGCATTTGGTATTAAGGCGGTCAATGCTCTATCAGACGCTCTAGAAAAAATAAATTTCGGCAAACTAGCTGATGGTCTAGGGGAATTCCTTGAGAGTATCAATGTAGAGAAGATTGTAGCAAAAGTTAGCAGCACTATCTCAAACCTAGCAGGAAAAGTTAAGGCCTTTTGGACTGCCTTTGCTAACACTGGGGCGGTATCTGCCTTTATCAGCGCTATCCAGAGTATTGCAGGAGCTATCGGTCATATCTGGAATAGTCTAACCGCCTCAAACGAGCTAAACACTCTTGCTAGTGTCCTTGGGAATGTGGTAAAGTGGCTTTCTCAGGCTGCAACTGTAGCAGCTAACTTTATCAGTTCGCTGCCGGCTGGAGCAATTCAGGCAATAGCAGGCGGTTTGGTTGGTTTAGTTGCTGGCTTCAAAACCTTTAACTTTTTAAAATCCTTTAACCCTTTTAACATCTTCAGAAGGAATGCAACAGAAGCCGCAAGCGGAGCAGCTGAAGCTATTACGCAGGGACGGTCTAAAATCGCTCAAATTTTGAGTAGTTTGAGCTCTGTTATTGGCTCTATCGGAGGGGCTTTCAAATCTGCTGCAACCGGCATAGGTGTCGGTATCAAGGCGGCATTAAGCGGGCTGTCACAAGTCATCTTAGCATTTGGCGCAGCCTTGCAAACCGCAGGCGTGGCCAATATCCTGGCTTTCGGTGGAGCGGTTGCTACAGCTGCCGTTGGGATTGGAGCTGGTGTGGCCATCATAGCAGCAGGGTTCGCTTTGCTGGCTACGCAAGGGCAGGGGGTGGCAACTATCATCAATGCGGTAGGAGAAGCTTTTGCTACAGTAGCTACTGCAATTATTGGAGCTTTTGCCCAAGCCATTGTCACAGTAGCTGGTGTGTTACCGATTGTGACGTCTGCATTGGCTAATTTAGCGCCTCTAATCGTAGCTTTCGGGCAAGCATTCGGTGCAGCCGCTCCGTTCGTCTCAGCTTTAGGAGAAGCGATAACCTCTATCGCCTCCGTTTTACCGCCTGTGATTAGTGCTTTCAGCCAAGGTATTGCGGCCATCATTGAGGCCGTGACCCCAATTGTCGAAATTATAGGCAATGTGTTTACAAGCGTTGTCCAAATTGTATCTGATGCGATTGTCCAGATCGTGCAGGCTTTGACTCCATTTATGCCAGCGGTTGTGCAGATAGCTCAAGCTTTAGCTCCCGTGCTGCAATCAATAGCTGAGGCATTTACTACATTAGTCGCTCAGATAAGCCCGATAATAGACAGCATAGCGAATCTATTCCGTACGCTAGGCAATGTCATCAAAAGCGTGCTTGACGGAGCGAAAGGTGTTATAGAGGGCTTTGGAAACGCTGTCAGAACCATTTTAGACGGTATATCTGGTATCTTTGATTCGATTGGTCGAGCTGCTTTAAACGCGGGTAAAGGTTTCAATCTTTTGGCCACTGGTGTTGTTAAGATTACTAATACAAACCTTGGTGATATGGCGGCATCTCTTGGGGCTGTTGCCCTTGGCGTTGGTAAAATTGCTAGTCATTCAGCAGGTCTTGCACAAGCTGGAAATGGCATGAAAATACTGGGTGTTGGCATGGCAACAGTATCAAGCCAAGCTAATACAACAGTTTCGGTATTAACAAACTTTGCAACTAGAATCACATCTATACAGACTGCTGTTACAGTATTGCCATCAATTCTTACGTCAGCTGCTTCAAGCTTTGCAAGTTTCACAAGTCAGGCCATTTCTGGAGTTGCTGGTCTGTCAGCTCTCAATGCACCTCTTACCGCATTGAAAGCTCAAGTAATGACGATTACGCCTGCTTTAATACAGTCAGCTATGGGCTTTACTGTATTTGGTGCTCAGGTTTTAGCAATTAACTCAAGCCTTACAATAGTTTCTGCTACCTTTGTACGGGTTGGAGCAAGTGCTGCAAGTGCATCTGGCCAGATTACAGCTATTTCAGCAAGCACGGCATCAGTCAGCGCTGCATTTGCCTCAATGTCTGCACAAGTACAGTCTTCTATGCAGATGATGCTTGCTGTGGTTCGCTCTGTTGGCGTTCAAATGATAGCTCAGGGTCGTCAAATCGGCGCTAGAACATCTCAAAATATGGCTCAGGGATTGATAAGCGGTCAAGGTCAAGTTTCGGCCTCTATGACAGTGTTAGTAAATACTGCAAGGTCTATTGGTATGTCAGGCGTTGGCATGATGCGTTATGTCGGAGCTATGATTGGCCAAGGTTTAGCTCAAGGGATGTATTCAGCCCTTGGTGCTGTCACGGCCGCTGCTAATGCCTTAGTAGCACAAGCTGAACGTGCGGCGCAAGCAAAAGCCCGTATTCACTCACCGTCTCGACTATTTCGGGATAATGTTGGGCGATATATCCCCCAAGGTATGGCTGTTGGTATCTTAAAAGATGCTTACAAAGTTGATGATGCTATGGGTAGCATGTACGATCAAATCCAATCATTTAGCTTTAAAGCCGAAGATGTGATAGGGGTTGGTAAATCTAAGCTATCTAAAGTGGTACAGATTAAATCTGATCTTGAAAATGCAATTAAAGCTAAAGTGGAATCCACTAAGGATAAAGCTAATGAACTAGTTGAAAAGGCTCTTGATATTGCTGAGAGAGCGGTAGAACGACCAGTAGAAACGTATTTAGATGGAGATACATTGGTTGCAAGAACTGGTGATAGACAAAGAGCTTATCAAGAAAAGCAAACGAAAATTTATAACAGGATGAGAGGGATAGATAAATGACAAAAGAAATGACATTCAACGGCGTTGACTTGTCACGTTTCTTGAGAATTACAGATATTATCCGCCCCATTGGTAACAAAAGGAGCGTATCAATTGATAGCGCTCCTTTATTGGGCGTGAATATCCAGCAAGTGAAACGTGGTGAGAAAGAGCACACTATCAAGTTTGATATGAAAACAATTGATGGTGCTGCTATGGAACAACTTAAGCATGAATTAGCTGGAGTCTTGAATGTGTTAGAGCCAGTCAAGATCACTTACGGAGATGAGCCAGACAAATACTATATGGGCATGCCAGTAGATGATATTACACCAAGCAATATCACTCGATGGTTTCAGCGCTCAGAGTTTAAAATCCTCATCCCTGACGGTGTAGCCCATAGTACGGCTTATAAGAAGTTTGATAGCTTTTCTAATGCGACTATTTCATCAGATAAGATGGTTTTTAATCTGAGAAACAATGGTACAGTAGATGCTTATCCGATCGTGACAGTCAAGCACAATGCAGAAAATGGCTATGTTGGGCTAGTTAATTCTAGCGGTGCTATGGAAATTGGTAACAGAGAGGAGACAGACTTACAGAGCTATAAGCAATCAGAAATCTTATTTGACTACGTTACGAATAACGGCATCACAAAAGGCTTTGCAGCAGCAATGAAAGAATCTGGGGCACTCGGAATTGAAAACAATTGGGGGCGACCACACTTAGCTCTAGTACCAGGCAACAGATCTGGAACGATTTCTTGGGAAATCCCTGTCGATAGTTCTGGCCAAAAAGGAGCGTTAAATGATTATCTCTGGTGGCGGCAGATTTGCTGGCTTGGAGCAGGAAATCAAATGGGGCTCATGAAAATAAACTTTATGGATGATACTGGAAGGTTCATCTATGGAGTAGAGACTTACAAAAGATGGTTTGGTCTTGATTGTGAGTATAATTTCTTAGTTCGTGGAGATGGTGCTCCTCGATTAGTGAAAAAATGGAATTTTACAGGAACACATTATGATAACCACAACCCCTTTAACGCGGAGCGGGGCTGGTCTGACATCCAGCGGCGTGATGATGTCGTTCAGGTCTTTTGGTGGGGAACTTACCCTCAGTTTCATGTGCCAGAGATAAAAGGTATCAAAACTGCCAAAATCCAAGTCATTATTGCATCTATAGGAAATAATCCTATGATTAGTCATTTATACTTGGATAGTATCATCTATAGAAAAGATTTCGTAACAGGAATCAGGGACATTCCTAACCGCTATCGCATAGGTTCATCTGTTGTTATCAATAGTGAGGATGATACTGTTTTTGTAGACGGAAAGCCAGATATGGGGGATGTCGTAGATGCCTCTAAGTGGGTGGCTATTCCGCCGGGGGAATCTACTTTAGAGGTCTATTTTTCTAGCTGGTGTAAAAGAAAGCCGGATGTAAAAATCGAGTTTGAAGAAAGGTGGCTATAATGCTCTTAACTATTCATGATGCAAATTTGAGAAAAGTGGCATTTGTTGATAATGACAAACAAACAACGCTGAATTATTATGACGATACCTGGACAAGAAATTTGGAAACAGGATCATCAACGTTTGAATTTACAGTCTTCAAAAAATCAATCAAATCAGATACGATCTCACAGAGAGCATACAACCTATTGAATGAAAAGGCCTTTGTCTCTTTTAAATACAAGGGTAAAAGCTATGTGTTTAGCGTTATGACCGTTGAAGAAGATGAGCAAACAATCAAGTGTTACTGTGAAAATTTGAACCTTGAGCTTATCAATGAGTATGCCAATCCGTACAAATCAGATAAGGCAATGTCTTTTGTGGAATACTGTAACGCAATGGATCTATTGAATTTCACTCATCTATCTGTTGGTATAAATGAAATTTCGGATAGCAAACGCACGCTTGAATGGGAGGGGCAAGATACAAAATTAGCCCGGCTTTTAAGTCTGGCCAAAAAATTTGATGCAGAGATTGAATTTGATACTCAATTAAATGCAGATAGCTCTATCAAGTCATTTAAGGTTAATGTCTATCACGAGAACGATGATAAGCATCAAGGGGTTGGCCAAGTTCGCAATGACATCCAACTAACTTATGGGAAAAACCTAAGATCAATTAAAAGAAAGATTGATAAGACTGGCATCTATACCATGCTTGTGCCAACTGGTAAGCGCACCGTCAAGAACGACAAAGGCGAAGAAGTTGAGGAGGTTGTTACAATTGGTAGCTTAACCCCTGCTTATTCGGAAAATAATAAAGACGGGGTTCGTGAGTTTTATCAAAGTGGTAATGGGCTTTATGCTCCTATAGCTGCTCAAATGTACCCATCAACGTTTACATCTGGAACGCAGGCTGACCAGTGGATCAGAAAGGATCTAGAAGTTGATAGTGATAATCCATCAGTCATTCGGACTGCTGGTATAAGAAACCTAAAGAAAAACGCTTACCCAGCATTGACTTATGAAATCGATGGCTTTATTGACGCTGACATTGGTGATACTATCAGGATCTATGATAGCGGGTTTGCTCCAGTGCTTTTTGTTAAAGCGAGAATTTCTGAACAGAAAATCAGTTTTACAAATTCAACTAGAAACAAGACAACTGCATCAAACTTTAAGGCACTAGAAAACAGCTTATCAGATAGCATTCAAGCAGCACTGGAACGTTTCCTTGAGACCACAAAACCATACTCAATCAAGCTAGCAACAGACAATGGAACTATCTTTAAAAATAATACTGGCCAAACAGTTATCACCCCATCTCTATTTAAGGGCGGAAAACCTATTTCTGCTAATGTCACTTGGCGCTGGTCGCTTGATGGCAATGTGACAGTAGGTATGACCTATCTTGTTAGAGGTGAAAGTATAACTGGCACAGCGACTCTGGCAGTGGCTGCTTACATTGGTAATGATGAGGTAGCAACAGACGAAATTACACTAGTTAATGTCAATGATGGTCAGAATGGACGTGATGGCGTAAAAGGTGATTCAGGTAGAGGTGTAATCTCTTCTACTCAATTTTACACGGTTACAGATTCTCTTGAAAATATGGTTCCTCCTCGCCCAAATTTATTAAGTAATTCCGAGACTTTACCTATGGGAAACGGTCGAAATGGAACTTGGGTTATCCGAAGTTGGGGTAATGGTACTGTCGATATCCTGCCAGCCGAAGCTTCTCCCAGCCCTAATATTACCAAAATACTCCGAGTCAAAAACAATACCAATAATGGCAACAAGGATTTAGCACAATTCATCAATTTAGAAGTTGGTCAGAAATATACTATATCATGTTGGGCTCGAGTTTCTAAAACCAGTACCCAAGCTAACGTTAGATTGCTCATGAGATGCTGGACGGACGAGACAGGTGAAGTTAATAAGATACTAAGTACAGTAATCAGCCATACTTATTGGAAATGGTTTAGTTTAACCTTTACGGCAGATTCAAATAGAAATGCTGCCATCCAGTTCGGCCAAAGTGGGGCAGGGAATATAGAAATTTGTGGTGTACGTTGTGTAACTGGCGATCGGGATGATCCTTGGGATATTCATACCCCTATACTAACTTTAGAAAAACCGTTTTTATGGAGCTATAGGCTTGATACCTATACGGATAACACCACTGCCACTATTCCTCCAATTCTAATTGGAGTTCATGGAAAAGATGGAGCTCAAGGAACTCCTGGAGCCAAAGGGGAAGATGGTCGTACTCCATACTTACATATCGCTTATGCTGCTAACGCTAATGGTACTCAAGGATTTAGCGTCTCAGACAGTGCTGGAAAGTTATAT
>NZ_JAPVZU010000019.1:0-28546 GCF_041432545.1 Streptococcus sp. 27098_8_113
AGAAGTTCCACCTACACCGACACCAACTCCGGAACCAAAACCAACTCCTACTCCGGAGCCAAAACCAGAACCAAAACCTGTTCCACCAACTCCAGCTCCGGTACCAAATAAACAAGTACCGAACAAGCCAGTGGAACCGAAAGTTCCTGGAACTACTGCTCTGCCAAATACAGGTGAGAAATCATCTTCAGCAGCAGTACTTGGTTTAGGAATTGTTGCAACACTCGCAGGTGTCAGCTTGATTAAACCAAGATTGAAAGAAGAAGATTAATTCTTTCTAGCTTGGATAGTAATCACTGAAGAGTTGTGGACGGTTAGTTAACAGCTCGCAAAAATCGATAACTTCTTTACGAAGTTATCGATTTTTTATTTATTTGATTAGCTAACTTTGGTAGTAAGAAATGAGAGAAGGCTCTAGTAAAATAGGAGATTTACTGGAGAATGAAGGAGTATCACCTTGAATTTAGTAGCATCATTCATTTTACTATCGAGAGAATGTAATGGTTGATCTCAGTATTTTAAAAGGTATAAGGAACTTGTACTCTAATTTTTTCTATCTTTAGTTCGTACTTCAGCAGATAATTTTAGGGAATTGGGGACTTTCCTGTTTTTGTTGGATGATTTTTCGCCTTTCCTGTGTTATAATAAGGAAGATTAAAATTGTAGAATAGTTAAAGGAGAAATTCCAATGGGACGTAAGTGGGCCAATATTGTAGCTAAGAAAACAGCTAAAGACGGCGCAAACTCAAAAGTTTATGCTAAATTCGGTGTAGAGATCTATGTAGCAGCGAAAAAAGGTGAACCAGATCCTGAGTTGAACACAGCCCTTAAGTTTGTTATTGATCGCGCTAAGCAAGCGCAAGTGCCAAAGCATGTTATTGACAAGGCGATTGACAAGGCTAAGGGAAATACAGACGAGACCTTTACAGAAGGTCGTTATGAAGGCTTTGGGCCGAATGGTTCTATGTTGATCGTTGATACCTTGACTTCGAATGTCAACCGGACTGCCGCCAATGTCCGTGCAGCCTTTGGGAAAAATGGCGGCAACATGGGAGCTAGCGGCTCTGTGTCTTATCTTTTTGATAATAAAGGTGTCATCGTTTTTGCTGGTGACGATGCAGATAGCATCTTTGAATTGCTTTTAGAAGCAGATGTAGATGTGGACGATGTAGAGGCTGAAGAAGGAAGTATCACAGTTTATACAGCACCAACTGACCTACATAAAGCAATTGTAGCTTTGCGTGAATCTGGCATCCAAGAATTCCAAGTGACAGAGCTTGAAATGATTCCTCAGTCTGAAGTGGAATTAACAGGAGAAGATTTAGAAACCTTCGAAAAATTGTATAGCGTCCTTGAAGACGATGAAGATGTCCAAAAAATCTACACCAACGTAGATGGCTTCTAATTGAATAACATAAAAATACAGTCTGATTTAGTATAAGCTGCGTTCTAAGGCAGTTTATAAATTAGACTGTATTTATTTTTAGTTAGTTAAGTGAAATTTTTTAGGAATTGTTCCTGTTCTTCTTTGATAGCTTCTGTGGGATTTTTCACAGCAAGAATCATCTCAATCATTTCAGGATTGGCTTCGCGTACTAGCTGACTGAGAGCCCAGATGGCCGTAGCGATATGGATAGGGTTTTGCCCCTTATCGATAATTTCCAGTAGTTTGGGAATAGCAGAGCGGTCATTAGCATTGGCTAAAGCAATGATGGCATTTCGCTGCAGGATGTTTTTACCCCGCCAGCTACCGGCTATATGGCCAAATTTCTCCTTAAACTGACCGTTGGAAAGATCCAAGAAAGGCAGGAGCTCGGGATGAGCTAGTTCAGGGTCAATCTCTGTTGCGAGCGGATTGTCCAAGCCTTTATTATAGGGGCAGCAGATTTGGCAGATATCGCAGCCATAGATGACTGTCTTGATTTTTTTGCGAAATTCCAGATCCATGATGCCTTTGTCTTGGGTCTGAAAGGATAGACAGCGCTTGGCGTTCATAGTCCCATCACCAATGAGGCAGGAGGTAGGGCAGGCTGTCAGGCAGCGGTTGCAGTCTCCACAGTCATAGTCGACAGGCTGGTCAGGTTCGATGTCCAGATTGGTAATGAGCTCACCCAAAAACATGTAGGAACCAAATTCCTTGGAGATAACCAAGCCGTTCTTTCCGATAAAGCCTATTCCTGCTCGCCGGGCTACAGCGGTGTCGACCAAGGCTCCTGTATCTACCATGCCTTTATATTCAAAGTCGGCAGTTAACTCCTCAATTCCCTTTGCAAGCCGATCTAGCTTGTCCTGTAGGACATAGTGATAATCCAGTCCCCAGCTGTTGGGAGTGAATTTTCCTCGTTTGTAGGCTGTTTTTTGTGGCTGTTGCTTGAGCTTGTGGGGATAGGCGACTGCGATAGAGATGATGGTCTTAGCTGAGGCCAAACTCAGCTTGGGCTTAATTCGCTCCTCGATGTTTTTGTGTTCAAATCCTGAATTTCGGCCTTCTTCTACGGCCAAGCGCAGCGACCTTTCCAGATAGTCAAAGTCATCCGCTGTCGTAAAGCCAATTTTAGAAATGCCAATTTCTTTTGATAATTTGATAATTTCTTCTTTGATATTCATTGCTATTATTATATCGAAATTATGAGAATTATGCGAGAAACTACTTCGTAAAAACCATGATAATTTAGCAAATTTGAGTGCAAGAAGAGTTATGCAGATAAACGTGTAAATTGAGAAATGACAGCCTTTCAAGCCAATTGCCAAATGGATTATTTCTTGAAAGATATGGGGAAACATGCTATAATGAGAGGAAACATTTATAAACAGAACATAGCGAGTAAGGAATAAAATGGCTAATATTTTAAAAAAAATCATCGAAAATGATAAAGGTGAAATAAGAAAATTAGAAAAGATGGCGGACAAGGTCATGTCCTATGAGGACGAAATGGCAGCCTTGACCGATGAAGAATTGCAAGCAAAAACAGTTGAATTTAAGGAACGTTATGCTAATGGTGAAACTTTAGATCAACTTTTGTTTGAAGCATTTGCAGTTGTCCGTGAAGGAGCTAAGCGTGTCTTAGGTCTTTTCCCATATAAGGTTCAGATTATGGGGGGGATTGTCCTTCACCATGGTGATGTGCCAGAAATGCGTACGGGGGAAGGGAAAACCCTGACAGCGACTATGCCTGTTTACCTGAATGCCTTATCTGGTCAAGGAGTTCACGTTGTTACAGTCAATGAATACTTGTCAGAGCGTGATGCGACTGAGATGGGTGAACTTTATTCTTGGTTGGGACTTTCTGTTGGTATCAACCTAGCATCTAAGTCACCAATGGAAAAAAGAGAAGCTTATGCTTGTGATATCACCTACTCAACCAACTCTGAAATTGGTTTTGACTACCTGCGTGATAACATGGTGGTTCGGGCTGAAAATATGGTGCAGCGCCCGCTTAACTATGCCTTGGTTGACGAGGTGGATTCTATCTTGATTGACGAAGCGCGTACACCATTGATCGTGTCAGGACCGACAGCTTCTGATACGAATCAGCTTTATTACAGAGCGGATAGCTTTGTGAAAACACTTCAAAAAGATGACTATATCATTGATATCCCATCTAAGACGATTGGTTTGTCAGATTCTGGTATTGACAAGGCTGAAAGTTACTTTAACTTAGAAAATCTATACGACCTTGAGAATGTTGCTTTAACGCACTTTATCGACAACGCCTTGCGTGCTAACTATATTATGACCTTAGATGTGGATTATGTCGTGAGCGAAAAGCAGGAAATCCTCATCGTTGACCAATTTACTGGACGTACAATGGAAGGCCGTCGTTTCTCTGATGGACTCCACCAAGCGATTGAAGCAAAAGAAGCTGTGCCTATTCAAGAAGAATCAAAGACATCTGCTTCGATTACTTACCAGAACCTTTTCCGTATGTATAAAAAACTATCAGGGATGACAGGGACTGGTAAGACAGAAGAAGAAGAATTCCGTGAAATTTATAATATTCGCGTAATTCCAATTCCAACGAACCGTCCTGTCCAACGTATTGACCATCCAGATTTGTTGTATCCTAGCTTGGAAGCGAAGTTTAAAGCAGTCGTGGAAGACGTCAAGGAACGTTACAAAACAGGTCAACCTGTCTTGGTCGGTACAGTATCGGTTGATACGAGTGACTATCTTTCTCAAAAATTAGTGGCTGCAGGAATTCCTCATGAAGTTCTGAATGCTAAAAACCACTATAAAGAAGCACAGATTATCATGAATGCTGGTCAACGTGGTGCTATTACCATCGCGACCAACATGGCTGGACGTGGTACCGATATCAAGCTAGGTGAAGGTGTGCGTGAACTGGGCGGACTTTGTGTGATCGGTACAGAGCGCCATGAAAGCCGCCGGATTGATAACCAGCTTCGTGGACGTTCAGGTCGTCAAGGGGATCCAGGTGAATCACAATTCTACCTATCTCTAGAAGATGATTTGATGAAACGCTTTGGTTCAGAGCGCATTAAGGCCGTGCTAGACCGGATGAATCTGAGCGAAGAAGAATCCGTCATCAAGTCTCGGATGCTAACGCGTCAGGTGGAAGCAGCCCAAAAACGGGTTGAAGGAAATAACTACGATACTCGGAAGCAAGTCCTCCAATATGACGATGTCATGCGCGAACAACGTGAAATTATCTATTCTCAACGCTATGATGTCATCACAGCAGACCGTGATTTGGCTCCAGAAATCCATGCTATGATCCGTCGGACGATTAATCGGATTGTAGATGGCAGCAGCCATTCAGATCATGATGAAAAGATAGAAGCGATTCTGAATTTTGCTAAATATAACCTCGTGGCAGAGGATTCTATCTCAGCTGATGATTTAGAAGGTAAATCAAATCAAGAGATTAAAGATTACTTGATGGAACGAGCATCCGAAGTTTATGCCAATCAGGTTTCTAAACTTCGTGATGAAGAAGCAGTTCAAGAGTTCCAAAAAGTGCTGATTCTACGCGTTGTAGATAACAAATGGACAGATCATATCGACGCCTTGGATCAATTGCGTCAGGCTGTGGGACTTCGTGGCTATGCTCAGAACAATCCAGTTGTTGAATATCAGGCAGAAGGTTTCCGGATGTTTAATGATATGATCGGCTCTATCGAGTTTGATGTGACTCGTCTCATGATGAAAGCACAGATCCATGAGCAAGAACGTCCACGTACAGAGCACAGTATCAGCACGACAGCTACTCGAAACATTGCTGCCCAAAACCCAAATCTTCCAAAAAATGTTGATTTATCCTCTGTAAAAAGAAATGATTTATGTCCATGTGGTTCAGGTAAGAAATTTAAAAACTGTCATGGCCGCAAGAAGTAGTTTATAAGGAGAGAAGATGACCTTTAAAGCAACTAGTCAACCAATCAATGTAGCAGAAGTGCGTCAGCTTGCTAAGCTAGAAGGTTCTATTCTAGCTCATAAGCAAGAGCGAGATCGCCAACTAGAAGCCATTATCCGTGGTGAGGATGATCGCATCCTTTTGGTTATCGGTCCTTGCTCATCAGACAATGAAGAAGCTGTATTGGAATACGCTAAGCGTTTGGCAGCTCTTCAGGAAGAAGTCAAAGATCGGATCTTTATGGTGATGCGGGTTTATACAGCTAAGCCACGGACCAATGGTGATGGCTACAAGGGCTTGATTCACCAGCCTAATGCGACAGCGGCGCCTAGCCTAATCAATGGGATTAAGGCGGTTCGCAATCTGCATTATCGCGTGATTTCAGAAACTGGAATGACGACGGCTGACGAGATGCTTTATCCAGAAAATCTTCCCCTAGTAGATGATTTGATTTCCTATATGGCGATCGGTGCTCGTTCTGTTGAAGATCAGCAGCACCGCTTTGTAGCCAGTGGAGCGGATTTCCCGACTGGCTTGAAAAATCCAACATCTGGAAATCTAAATGTCATGTTTAATGGCATTTATGCTGCTCAGAATAAGCAGAGCTTCCTCTTTGCCAATCGGGAAGTAGAGACGAGTGGAAATCCTTTGGCTCATGCGATTCTGCGCGGTGCCATCAATGAATATGGGAAGAACATTCCGAACTACTATTATGATAATCTGCTGGACACAATCGCCCAGTATGAAGCAATGGGATTAGAAAATCCATTTATCATCATTGATACTAACCATGACAACTCTGGCAAGCAGTATTTGGAGCAAGTCCGTATTGTACGTCAGACTTTGATCAACCGCGACTGGAATGATAAAATCAAGAAGGTGGTTCGTGGCTTTATGATTGAATCTTACTTGGAAGATGGTCGACAAAATGAACCAGAAGTCTTTGGCAAGTCTATCACAGATCCATGTCTAGGCTGGGACAAGACGGTCGAACTCGTCCATGAGATATACGATACACTAGGTAAATAATATGGCATTTATAGAAAAAGGTCAGGAAATTGACATTGAGCAGATCAAGTCTGCAACGATTTTGTCAGACCAAGCTCTACAAAAGAAAAATCAGCGCGACCAGGAATTGGCTGCTATCATCAAGGGAGAAGATCAACGCTTGCTCTTGGTTATCGGTCCCTGCTCATCTGACAATGAAGAGGCGGTGCTGGAGTATGCTCGTCGGTTGGCTGACCTGCAGCAGAAGGTGGCGGATAAGATCTTTATCGTCATGCGGGTCTATACTGCTAAGCCTCGGACTAATGGTGACGGCTATAAAGGGCTCGTTCACCAGCCAGATACTTCAAAAAGTCCAAGTTTGATTAATGGGCTAAAGGCAGTGCGCCAGCTTCATTATCGAGTTATTACTGAGACGGGCTTGACCACTGCTGATGAAATGCTCTATCCTTCTAATCTAGTGCTGGTAGATGATTTGGTTAGTTACCATGCCGTAGGTGCTCGTTCGGTCGAAGACCAAGAACATCGTTTTGTAGCTTCTGGTATTGATGCGCCAGTCGGTATGAAAAATCCAACATCTGGCAATCTTGGGGTCATGTTTAATGCCGTCTATGCTGCTCAAAATAAGCAAATCTTCCTTTATCATGGCCAAGAAGTGGAAACTCTAGGCAATCCCCTGGCGCATGTGATTTTGCGTGGTGCTTTAGATGAGTACGGTAAAAACAAGCCTAACTTCTATTACGAAAATCTTTTGGATGTGATCAAACACTATGAAGAAATGAAACTATCCAATCCTTTCATCCTGATTGATACCAATCATGATAATTCTGGCAAGCAGTATTTGGAGCAGATCCGTATTATCCGTCAGACTCTGATCAACTGTGCTTGGAATGAGCAAATCAAGAAGGCTGTGCGTGGATTCATGATTGAATCCTATTTGGAGGATGGCCGCCAGAATGAGCCAGAAGTCTTTGGTAAGTCCATTACCGATCCTTGCTTGGGCTGGGATAAGACAGAAGAACTCGTTCAGGAAATCTATGAGACCTTAGAAAAAGAAGCTTAAATAGAAAGGATTAGGAGGCTTTGGTAGAAGTCTACTAATGAATATAGGCAAGTTCATACTCTACGAAAATCTAATTTTGATGATGTTAAACCTATTTGATGCATTTCAGTGTCATTCTCATCGGTTTGCCTTGTCGAAATTAGATTTTCTTTCAATCTCCTTGGGAGAAGGGGCTTGCTTTGTATTCCTGATAGAAGTATGATAAGAGGACACGGAATAGATATAGAAGAGATTTCCAGCATTGGTCGGGCCTACGAGAAGAATGAGCGCTTTGCTGAGAAAATCTTGACAGCTCAGGAGTTGGCTCGGTTTAGCTCCTTAAAGGGCAAGCGAAAGCTGGAATATTTGGCAGGTCGCTGGTCAGCTAAAGAAGCCTTTGCCAAGGCTTGGGGGACCGGTATTGGCCCTGTGACTTTTCAAGATTTGGAAATTTTAAATGATGATAAGGGGGCACCTTATTTTAGTAAGTCCCCCTTTGCTGGTTCGGTATGGCTATCAATCAGTCATGCTGGAAATCTGGTGACCGCCAGTGTGATTTTGGAGGAAGACAATGAAAGCTAGTCTACATAGACCCACTAAAGCAGTCATAGACCTGTCTGCTATTGCATTTAATATTGAGCAAATTGCGGCTCATATTCCCCAGTCAGTCCAGAAGTGGGCAGTAGTCAAGGCCAATGCTTATGGACATGGCGCAGTTCCTGTCTCTCAGCATATCCAGCCACTGGTAGACGGTTTTTGTGTGTCCAATATTGACGAAGCCCTCGAACTACGAGAAGCTGGCATTGATAAATCCATTCTTATTTTGGGTGTTTCTTCATTGGAGGCTGTGCCTTTAGCGATCCAGCAGCAGATTACCTTGACGGTAGCCAGTCTAGCTTGGCTGGAGGAGCTCTTGAGCCAGCAAGCTAATCTGACAGGCTTGACCGTTCATATCAAGATTGATTCAGGCATGGGACGCATTGGCTTCCGTGATAGTCAAGAGGCTCAGCAAGCAATTAGCCGCCTGCAAGCAGCAGGAGCTGTGGTAGAAGGAATTTTCACTCATTTTGCAACAGCTGACGAATCAGATACAAGTCATTTTGTAGCTCAATTAAGTCGCTTCAAAGAGGTCTTGAGTGAGTTAGCTTTCTTGCCGCCGATTGTGCATGCTAGCAACTCTGCCACAACTCTTTGGCACAGTGAAACGATTATGAATGCTGTTCGGCTGGGCGATATTATCTATGGGTTGAATCCTAGCGGACGAGTGCTGGACCTGCCTTATGAGGTCAAACCAGCTCTGAGCTTAGAATCTGCTCTGGTTCACGTCAAAGAAATTCAAGCGGGCGCCCATGTCGGCTATGGGGCGACCTATACCAGTGATAGCCAGCAAATCATTGGAACGATTCCTCTGGGTTATGCTGATGGCTGGACCCGCGACATGCAGGGCTTTGATGTCTTGATCGATGGTCAGCGCTGTCCAATTGTCGGTCGGGTTTCCATGGATCAGATCACGGTACGTCTGCCTCGAGTCTATCCTTTGGGAACGCAGGTAGTCTTGATTGGCCAGAGTGGCGCCGAGCTTATCACAGCAACGGATGTGGCAGAAAAGCGTGGTACGATCAATTATGAAGTGGTCTGCTTAATCAGCGATAGGGTACCGAGAGAGTATAAAAAGTAAAAGACAATCAAGAAGAAGGAAAGGAGACAGGATGAATCTGCATCAGGCTTTAACGGCCCTGCCAGGAGTAGGACCAAAATCGGCTGAAAAATTTAAAAAACTAGGCCTTGAGAGCCTGCAGGATCTCCTGCTCTATTTTCCTTTTCGCTATGAAGATTTTAAGAGCAAGAATATCCTCGACTTAGAGGATGGGGAAAAGGCGGTCATTTCTGGGATCGTCACGACTCCAGCTAATGTTCAGTATTATGGCTATAAGCGCAATCGCCTGCGTTTTACGATTAAGCAGGGAGAAGTCGCAATTGCAGTCAACTTTTTCAACCAGCCTTATCTAGCAGATAAGATCGAACTGGGAGCGACGGTGGCTATTTTTGGTAAATGGGATAAAGCCAAGGCTAGTCTGACGGGGATGAAGGTGTTAGCTCAGGTCGAAGATGACTTGCAGCCAGTCTATCGAGTTGCCCAAGGGATTAGTCAGGCCAGTCTAGTCAAGCTGATTAAGGCGGCCTTTGACCAAGGTTTGGATCAGTTGTTAGAGGAAAATCTTCCTCCTGTCCTTCTGGAGCGCTATCAGCTTTTGGGGCGCACTCAAGCTGTGCGTGCTATGCACTTTCCTAAGGATTTGGCAGAATACAAGCAGGCCCTGCGTCGGGTCAAGTTTGAAGAACTTTTTTATTTTCAGATGCAGCTGCAGGTCCTGAAGCATGAGACCAAGGATGTCAGTCAGGGACTCGCTATCCCTTGGCAGGAAAAAATGCTGGCTCAAAAGAAGGATGCATTGCCATTTTCTTTGACGGAAGCTCAGGAGCGGAGTCTGGAAGAAATTCTCAGTGATTTGCAATCGCCTGCCCATATGAACCGCCTCCTGCAGGGAGATGTTGGTAGTGGTAAGACTGTTGTGGCTGGTTTAGCCATGTATGCCTCTTATACGGCGGGCTATCAGTCGGCTTTGATGGTTCCGACAGAAATTTTGGCTGAGCAGCATTTGGACAGTCTGACTCAGCTCTTTCCTGAGCTGAATTTGGCCCTCCTAACTGGTGGTATGAAAGCTGCTGAACGCAGAGAGACTTTAGCTGCTATAGAGTCGGGGCAAGTAGATATGGTGGTCGGCACCCATGCCTTGATTCAGGAAGGGGTGGTCTATCATCGACTGGGCCTGGTCATTATTGATGAGCAGCACCGTTTTGGGGTGGACCAACGTCGGATTTTGCGGGAAAAGGGAAATAATCCAGACGTCCTCATGATGACGGCCACGCCTATTCCTCGTACTTTGGCGATTACCGCTTTTGGTGACATGGATGTCTCTATCATCAACCAGATGCCGGCTGGCCGCAAGCCTATTATTACTCGTTGGGTCAAGCATGAGCAGTTGGAAGTGGTCTTGGACTGGATGAAAAAAGAGCTGGTCAAGGGTGCTCAAGTCTACTTCATTTCTCCCTTGATTGAGGAATCGGAGGCTTTGGATTTACAAAATGCGATTGCTCTAGAGGAAGAACTCAAGGCCTACTTTGCCAATCAGGCTCAAGTGGCCCTCCTTCACGGCCGCATGAAAAATGACGAAAAAGAGGCCATTATGCAAGACTTCAAGGACGGGAAAACGGATATTCTAGTGTCAACTACAGTTATTGAAGTCGGCGTCAATGTTCCGAATGCGACCATCATGGTTATCATGGATGCTGACCGCTTCGGACTCAGCCAGCTTCATCAGCTGCGGGGACGAGTGGGTCGAGGGAATAAGCAATCGTATGCCGTTCTAGTTGCCAATCCCAAGACAGAGTCTGGCAAGAAACGGATGAAAATCATGACTGAGACGACAGATGGCTTTGTTCTGGCTGAGGAAGACCTCAAGATGCGTGGTTCAGGTGAGATTTTTGGGACCCGCCAGTCTGGTATTCCAGAGTTTCAGGTGGCGGACATCGTGGAGGACTATCCCATTTTGGAAGAAGCGCGCAAGGTAGCCAGTCAAATAGTCGCCAATCCTAGCTGGCGGCAGGATGCCAATTGGCACCTGGTATCCCTGCATCTAGAAAAACGCGATTATCTGGACTAGCGAGATAAAATTTGGATGTATTTGTTTAAGCTTTCTGCAAGAAAATTCTAAGCCTTCCTTAAGCTTTGAGGCCTATAATAAAAGCATCAAAAGAAACGAGGTGGCAAAAATGAAAGTAGCAGTTAAAGTAACCTATAAAAAAGAATTCAAACAGATGCGCCGCGTGAACAAGACTTATGGAATCTAATAATTCCAAGTGAAAGATAAAAGAAGATACCTCCGGAAGAAATTCTGGAGGTATTTTGCTATTGGATCAAGGCTTTCTTGCAATTTATGTTATAATATATAATAACTATGATAAAAGGAGTTCAATTATGTTTCCAGATGACAGTTTGACTTTACATACAGACTTATATCAAATCAATATGATGCAGGTTTATTTCAACGAGGGTATCCATAATAAGCGTGCTGTTTTTGAAGTCTATTTCCGCAAGAATCCTTTTAATAATGGCTATGCCGTTTTTGCGGGCTTAGAGAGGATTGTGGCTTACCTGAATGATTTGACATTCAGTCAGACAGATTTGGACTATTTAGCGTCTTTGGGCTATAATGGAGCTTTCTTAGAGTATTTACGCGATTTCAAGATGCAGCTGACCGTGCGTTCTGCTAAAGAAGGAGATTTGGTTTTTGCCAATGAACCGATTGTTCAGGTCGAAGGGCCGCTGGCTCAATGTCAGTTGGTAGAAACAGCTATTTTAAATATCGTGAATTTCCAAACCTTGATTGCGACCAAGGCAGCTCGCATCCGCTCTGTGATCGAAGATGAGCCGTTGATGGAGTTTGGTACCCGTCGTGCTCAGGAAATGGATGCAGCGATTTGGGGTACGCGGGCCGCCGTTATCGGTGGAGCCAATGGCACCAGCAATGTTCGGGCAGGCAAGCTCTTTGATATTCCCGTTCTGGGAACGCATGCCCATGCACTTGTGCAGGTTTATGGCAATGATTACGAGGCTTTCAAGGCTTATGCAAGCACTCATCGGGATTGTGTGTTCTTGGTAGATACCTATGATACCCTTCGGATCGGGGTTCCCACGGCCATCCGTGTAGCGCGTGAATTTGGGGATAAAATCAATTTCTTGGGCGTACGGATCGATTCTGGAGACTTGGCCTATATTTCTAAAAAAGTTCGTCAGCAGTTAGATGAAGCGGGCTTCCCAAATGCTAAAATTTACGCTTCCAATGATTTGGATGAAAATACCATCCTCAACTTAAAAATGCAAAAGGCTAAGATTGATGTCTGGGGTGTGGGAACCAAGCTCATTACAGCCTATGACCAGCCAGCTCTGGGTGCTGTTTACAAGATTGTCGCGATTGAAGATGAGAATGGGCACTTGCGCAATACCATTAAGCTCTCCAATAATGCTGAAAAGGTTTCGACTCCGGGCAAGAAGCAGGTTTGGCGGATTACCAGCCGTGAAAAAGGCAAGTCTGAGGGCGACTACATCACTTATGATGGTGTGGATGTCAATCATCAGGAAGAGCTCGAAATGTTCCATCCGACTTATACTTATATCAATAAAACCGTCAAGAATTTTGATGCAGTGCCGCTCTTAGTAGATATTTATAAAGAAGGTCAGCTCGTTTACGATTTGCCGAGTCTGTCTGAGATTCAGGACTATGCCCGCCAAGAATTTGACAAACTCTGGGACGAATACAAACGGGTCCTCAATCCGCAAGATTATCCGGTCGATTTGGCGCGTGATATTTGGCAGGACAAGATGGACTTGATTGACCAGATGCGTAAGAAAGCCCACCAGACAGGAGCAGAAAAATGAGCCTACAAGAAGAAATCATCGCTCAACTGGGCGTCAAACCAGTGATTGACCCGGAGGAAGAAATCCGCAAGTCGGTGGACTTTCTCAAGGCCTATCTGAGAAAACATCCTTTTTTGAAAAGCTATGTTCTGGGCATTTCTGGTGGTCAGGACTCAACCTTGGCCGGTCGCTTGGCTCAGCTGGCTGTAGAGGAAATGCGGGCTGAGACAGGCGATAATGGCTATCGTTTTATCGCTGTCCGCCTGCCTTACGGTGTTCAGGCAGATGAAGATGATGCGCAAAAGGCTCTGGCTTTCATCCAGCCTGATCTCAGTCTGACAGTTAATATCAAGGAATCGGCTGATGCCATGATAAAAGCTGTAGAGGCGACAGGTGCCAAAGTCTCTGACTTTAACAAGGGCAATATCAAGGCACGCAGCCGTATGATTGCCCAGTATGCTTTGGCTGGTTCATACAGTGGGGCTGTCATTGGGACCGACCATGCAGCAGAAAATGTCACGGCCTTTTTCACCAAGTTTGGGGATGGTGGAGCAGATATCTTACCGCTCTACCGTCTCAATAAGCGTCAAGGAAAGCAGCTTTTGGCCGCCTTAGGAGCGGATCCGGCTCTCTATGAAAAGGTGCCGACAGCTGATTTAGAAGAAGAAAAACCGGGGATTGCCGATGAAGTTGCTCTAGGCGTGACCTATAATGAAATTGACGACTATCTCGAAGGCAAGTCCGTTTCGGCTCAAGCCCAAGAAACGATCGAGTCTTGGTGGCATAAGGGCCAGCACAAACGGCATTTGCCGATTACAATTTTTGATGAATTCTGGAAGTGAAAATTTCTCTCGAAACTTTTTAGTCTGAGCCAAGAAACGAGGAAGCTATGAAAAAGACAGATACACAGTCTATTGAAACCAAACGTCTTTTGCTAAGACCTTTTCTGGAATCGGATGCTCAAGCTATGTATGACAACTGGGCTTCTCGTCCGGATAATTTGCTGCATGTGACCTGGGATGCTCATGAGAGTCCTGATGTTACCCAACAGTCTATTGCTCGCTGGGTTGAGAATTATCAAAACTTGGATTTTTACAAGTGGGCTATCTGCCTAAGAGAAAATCCTGATTCTGTCATTGGAGACATCAGCGTGGTGGATAGAGATGATACGGTTAATGCTTGCGAGGTCGGTTATATTCTAAGTAAAGACTATTGGGGGCAGGGGCTGATGACAGAAGCTTTGAAAGCTGTTTTGAACTACCTCTTGAAAGACGCAGGATTCAATCGTGTCACAGCAAGATTTGTAACAGCCAATCCAGCTTCGGGGCGTGTTATGACTAAAGCTGGCATGAGCTACGAAGGTACTTTCCGTCAGGCTGTATTTCATAAAGGACAAGTCAAAGATTTTTCCGTCTATGGGATCCTAAAATCAGATTTGAAATAAAAAAGTTAGGCTTGCCTAACTTTTTCACTTGCGCTCTTTTTTTAAAGTTCTATAATAGATGTATAATGACAAGGAGGACTCTATGAATTCATTAAAACAAGATTTTACAGATAAGTTGTACGCTGCTTATGAGACTAACCCCAAGTATGCGGCAATGGAAAATGCTATTAGCCACAATGGTCTTTTGACTTCTTTGGAAAAACGGACTGCTGCTGTAGAAAATGCACCTGTTTTCTCACTGGATCTCACTAAAGACAAGGTCAGCGACCAGAAGGCTTCTGGCCGTTGCTGGATGTTTGCAGCTCTCAATACCTTCCGCCACAAGATGATTGCAGGTTTCCAATTGGAGGATTTTGAGCTCTCTCAGGCTCATACCTTCTTTTGGGATAAGTATGAAAAGTCCAACTGGTTCTTGGAGCAGGTTTTGGCAACGGCTGACCAAGACTTAACTAGCCGCAAGGTCAAGTTTCTCCTAGACACGCCTCAGCAGGATGGCGGTCAGTGGGATATGGTCGTGGCACTTTTTGAGAAATACGGCGTCGTGCCTAAGTCAGTCTATCCAGAGTCAATTTCCTCCAGCAATAGCCGTGAGCTCAATCAGTTGCTCAATAAACTCTTGCGTCAGGATGCGCAAATCTTGCGTGAGCTGGCCCTGAATGGTGCAGATGAAGCTAGTCTACAAGCTAAGAAAGAAACTTTGCTACAGGAAATTTTCAACTTCTTAGCGATGTCGTTGGGCTTACCGCCTCGGAAATTTGACTTTGCATATCGAGACAAGGACGGTAATTACCATAGGGAAGCTGATTTGACTCCGCGGGCCTTTTACCAAAAATATGTTGACCTCAAGCTGGATGACTATGTGTCAATTATCAATGCGCCAACGGCCGATAAACCTTATGGCAAGTCATACACAGTCGAGATGTTGGGCAATGTCGTCGGCAGTAAACCTGTTCGCTATTTGAATGTAGAAATGAAACGTCTCAAGGAATTGGCTATTGCACAGATGCAGGCTGGTGAGACTGTTTGGTTTGGCTCTGATGTGGGTCAATCCAGCAATCGCAAGGCTGGTATCATGGAAGCAGGTATGCATGATTTAACCTCTAGTATGGATATCCAGTTGACTCAAGATAAAGCAGGTCGTCTTGATTACAGCGAGAGCCTTATGACCCATGCTATGGTATTGGCTGGAGTAGACTTGGATGAAAAGGGCCAAGCTAAAAAATGGAAGGTAGAAAATTCTTGGGGTGAAAAGGTTGGAGATAAGGGCTACTTTGTCGCCAGCGACGCTTGGATGGATGAGTACACTTACCAAATCGTAGTCAGAAAAGAATTCTTGACTCCAGAAGAGTTGGCAGCCTACAATGCAGAGCCAATTGTCCTAGCACCGTGGGATCCAATGGGAGCTCTTGCTAATGGCGAAATGATTTGATAGGATGAGCAATTGCAGAAAGCTATTGATTTATTTAAACATAAAAAAGATTGGATTTTAGAAATCCAATCTTTTTTAGTTTAACGATGTTCAGCTCCTTGGTTAGAACTAGTTGAGCTGCTGGTTGTTCCAGAACTTGTTGAACTTGTTTGGGAACTAGAGTTGGTGCTACTATGTTCTTCGCTAGATTCGCTCGTACTTTGACTTGAAGATTCTGAGCTTGACTCAGAAGTAGAGCTTGAAGATGATTGGGTATAAGCGCGGCTGTAAGTAGAAGTACCATTGAGATAGAGATAGGATCCGCTACGGAAAAGTCCGCTTGGTGGTGTCCAGTCTTCATTGCTGTAGCCTGTCAAATAGAGCATCATAGAACGGTAAACATCGGTTGCCACCTTAACTCCATCGTCTAAAACAGGAGTGAGGCGGTTTGAGTAACCGGTCCAAACAGCCATAGAGTATTGTGGAGTGTAGCCAACAAATAGCTCGTCAGGTGTGACAATGCTAGAACTGTAGTAAGGTTTTGTCAACTTCTCTAGTTCATCATCTGCATAGTTGGAAGTACCAGTTTTACCTGCTTGATAGACTCCTGGAATTGCAGCATTGGTACCAGTTCCAGACTGAAGAACGGTCTTCATCATGTCTGTCATCATGTAGGCTGTCGTCTCTTTCATGGCTTTTGATCCGCCATTTGAAAAGACTTTTTCTGTACCGTCGCTAAAGACAACTCGGTTGACGTATTGCGGTTTGTAATATGTACCGCCATTAGCAAAGGCAGCGTAAGCGGCAGCCATTTTTTCGCTACTTGCTCCGTATTGGTTACCAGATTCGCTTGTATTACTTGAAATCGCATTAGAATAATGCATCTCAGGGTAATTAATACCAAGGCCATTGAGGAACTTCAATGAATTATCTAATCCGACTGCTTCCAGCGATTTGACGGCTGGTACGTTACGGGATTCTTGGATAGCGTATTGGATAGTAATCCAGCCATAATAGCGTTTATCCCAGTTATAGACAGGAGTAGATGTTCCAGGGAAATAGTAAGGAGCATCTTGGATTGAGGCAGCAGTGGAAGTGAAAACATTGTATTCCAAGGCTGGAGCATAATCGGTAATTGGTTTCATGGTAGAACCCCAGTCGCGATTTGTTTCGACTGCTTGGTTGGTACCAAAAGAAACGTTGGAAGACTGATGGCGAGCACCTAGTTGGGCAATGACTTTCCCGTTGGTAACATCCATAACGGTTGATGCCACTTGCAGTTCATCATCTGGATAAGCAACATATTCTTCCGTGTTGTAAATATCCCACAATTTTTTCTGTGCTTCGGTATTAACGTTGGTATAAACTTCCATACCAGTCGTAAGGACATTGTAGCCAGTTTCTTCTTCGACTTGCTCAATAACTTCTTTCAAGTAGTTATCCATATAGGCAGGATAGCTAGCTGAATTTTTCAAGCTCTGTAAGCCGTCGGTCACTGGTGTATTGATAGCTTGTTCGTATTGTTCTGGTGAGATGTACTTGAGTTCATACATTTCAGATAATACGAGATTACGACGCTGAGTGGCAGCTTCTGGGTTTGTGTAAGGGTCATATTGGTTAGGAGCCTGAGGCATTCCTGCAAGCAGGGCAATTTGAGGAAGGGTCAAATCTTTCAAATCTTTGCCATAGTAACTTTGAGAAGCTGTTTGCATCCCGTAATTTCCATTGGACATATAGACTTTATTGACATAGTAGGTCAGGATTTCTTGCTTGGTAGCCTTTCGCTCAAGTTGAGTTGCCAGCCATGCTTCTTGGATTTTCCGAGAAAGGGTAGCATCCGCTGAGGAAGTGGAGAAATAAGTCAACTTGATCAACTGCTGGGTTAAGGTAGATCCCCCTTGACGTCCGCCTCCTTTCAGATTGCTTAGGAAGGCTCCTCCTATTCGAATGAAATCAACCCCACGGTGATTAAAGAAGCGGTGATCCTCAATCGCAACGATAGCATCTACTAGCTGTGTAGGGATCTGGTCTGTTGACGCATTGACCCGCTTTTCAGAACCGAGGTCCGCAATCAGATTGTTATCGCTATCGTAAATCTTACTTGAAGTTGTTGCGACAAGGTCCTTCTCAGAGAGGGTAGGAGACTTGGAGGCATAGTATGTGAAGACAAGAACGCCAGCCACAGCTCCAATGATAAAGAGAGACAAGAGGGCAGTTGCAAGATATTTTAAGGCCTGCAAAAGGGTTTGTTTATTCATTTGTGATACCACCTAGTAGTTTTTGTTCGATAATTTCAAGGTAAGGGATGCTTGGAAATTGCTTTGTTTCGATTAAAAATCCATGTTCTTGAATGTAAGATAAAGGGAGGGATTTTCCGCCTTTATCCATCTTATAAAATGTAATCAAATAAGATGCCGGAAGTAGATAAGTCTCCCGCAAGCTAGAGAAGTGCAGTAAGACAAAGCAAATTCCTTTTTGATGAAGGACTGCCTCCATATGTTCAATCTGGTGTAGATGGAAATTCTTTAGAGGCATAGCCGTTTTTTGTCGTGTTTCCTTGGCTTCAAAGTCAATATAATGTCCCTTAAAGACACCAGAATAATCGGTCGTGGATGCCTGTCGGAAGTAGGCCTCCACAATCTTTGCACGACTGCGTTGAGGATAGTCCACTTTGACGATCTGAATGGGTGTCGGCTTCTTATGAATGACTGCGAGTCCCCTACTCAAATAGTAGCTGTTGGATTCGTTGATCATCTTCTCAAAAGACATCCCGCGATTGGCAAAGTTAACAGCCGTCTTTGAACCTGGATGGGCTAGTTTACTTTTTATCTTTAGCTTGTGAGGGTAGTTGACCATAAAACTCCTTATTGGTACAATAACATCACTCTATTATATCATAAAAATATTTTTTGAGGGAGAATAAATGACAAGTCTATTAATTGTAGGGTATAAGGCTTTTGAACTTGGCATTATGAATGAGAAAGACATGCGCATCAAGATCATCAAAGAAGCGGTCAGACGGGATTTACAACGCCTGCTGGATGAAGGATTGGAGTGGCTTATCTTCACGGGGAATTTAGGCTTTGAAGCTTGGGTTTTGGAAGTTGCTCAGGAATTGAGAGAGGATTATAATTTCAAGATTGCTACGATTTTTCTTTTTGAAGACCAGGGAAAGAACTGGAATGAAGGGAATCAGGCTAAACTAGCAGATTTTAAACAAGTAGATTTTGTCAAATATGCTTATCCTAGCTATCAAAATCCGAGTCAATTTCGTGAGTACAACCAATTTCTGCTTCAAAATACGGACGGGGCTTACCTGTTTTACGATGAGGAAAATGAGACCAATCTTAAGTATCTTTACAGGGAGATGAAGAATCAAGAACAGTATTTTATCAAAAAATTAACATTTGATGATCTGAATGAGGTTGCAGAAATTTTTTCGGAAAAGTAGGGTATAAATCTTGCTTTTTATAGGTGATTTCGTATATAATTGGATATGATAAACTAGATTGGAGTGAGAGCATGGCGAGTATTATTTATACAGCAAAAGATATTTTTGATCAAGACTTTAAGCGTGAAGTGCGAGGATATAGCAAGGCTGAAGTGGATGAGTTTTTGGATGATGTGATTAAGGATTATGAAACTTACGCCGCTTTGGTGAAAGAGTTGCGTGAGGAGATTGCCCTTCTGAAGGAACAAGTGTCGAATCAAGAAATTGCTACTCCTTCAACGCCTAGTCAGCCAGCTCAACCAACAATTGAGATGCCACAGATGGGAACAGCGACTAACTTCGATATTTTGAAACGCTTAAGCCGTTTGGAAAAGGAAGTTTTTGGCAAGCAAATTCTGGACAACGAAGAGCAATAATGTTGCAGAGTGCAATTTTTGGATAATCGCGTGAAGATTTGATATTTTCATGAGGAAAGTCCATGCTAGCACCGGCTGTGATGCTGGTAGTGTTTGTGCTAGGCGAAACAATAAGCCTAGGGACGGAGCAGTCCGTTACGGCGACTGAAAAGGCTAAGTCTTTAGATAGGTCTGAATAGGTCTGAAAGTGCCACAGTGACGTAGTTCTTCTGGAAACAGAAGAAGTGGAACGCGGTAAACCCCTCAAGCTAGCAACCCAAACTTTGGTCGGGGCACGGAATGCGTGGAAACGAACATAGCATTCTGACTGGAAACAGTAGACAGATGATTATCGAAGGAGATGGTACCTAGTCATTTCTGGAACAAAACATGGCTTATAGAAAATTGCACATAGGTTAGCTAGCGTATGCTAGCTTTTTGATTAAGATATAGAGCCCCTTGGACAGAAGATTGCTGCAAGGGACAAAAAAATAGGAAAGCAAGTTTTTTCTCAAAATGAGGAGCCAAGCAAGAACATTCTGCTTTCTAGCTGAGGCCAGTTTTTAACGGCGTGGCCAAGCGGATAGTGATAGAGTAAGAAGGAATGAAAGAAAAATTTAATTTAATTGCTACAGCGGCGGCAGGTTTGGAAGCCGTTGTCGGCCGTGAAATCCGAGATTTGGGCATAGATTGTCAGGTTGAAAATGGCCGTGTTCGCTTTAGTGGCGACATTGCTACCATCATTCAAACCAATCTCTGGCTGCGCTCAGCGGATCGGATTAAGATTGTTGTGGGAACATTTCCAGCCAAAACATTTGAGGAGCTTTTTCAAGGTGTATTTGCCTTGGATTGGGAAAATTATCTACCCTTAGGTGCCAAATTTCCCATTTCTAAAGCCAAATGTGTCAAGTCAAAACTCCATAATGAACCTAGTGTTCAAGCCATTTCAAAAAAAGCAGTTGTAAAAAAACTGCAAAAGCATTATGCTCGTCCAGAGGGTGTCCCCTTACAGGAAAATGGAGCAGAGTTCAAGATCGAAGTTTCCATTTTGAAAGATTTGGTGACGGTCATGATTGATACCAGTGGTTCTAGCTTGTTCAAACGTGGCTATCGGACTGAGAAGGGCGGAGCACCAATCAAGGAAAATATGGCAGCTGCGATTTTACTTTTGTCAAACTGGTATCCAGACAAACCCTTGATTGACCCGACTTGCGGATCAGGAACCTTCTGTATCGAAGCGGCCATGATTGGGATGAAGATGGCGCCAGGTTTACACCGTTCCTTTGCTTTTGAAGACTGGAATTGGGTTGACAAGGACTTGGTACGTCGACTTCGGGCAGAAGCCCTGGCTCAGATTGACCAAGATATTCAGCTGGATATTGCAGGTTCCGATTTGGATGCCCGTTTGGTAGAGATTGCCAAGAAAAATGCGGAAGAAGCGGGCGTTGCTGACCAGATTCAATTTAAGCAAATGCGTCTGCAAGACCTTCATACGGACAAGATCAATGGTGTCATTATTTCCAATCCGCCTTATGGCGAGCGTTTGTTAGACGATGATGCTGTAACCAAGCTTTATCAAGAAATGGGAGAAACCTTTGCTCCTTTGAAGACTTGGAGTAAATTTATCTTGACCAGTGATGAGGCCTTTGAAGCCAAATATGGCAGTCAGGCGGATAAAAAGCGAAAACTTTACAATGGTACTTTAAAAGTTGATTTATATCAATACTTTGGCCAAAGGGTCAAAAGACAACTAGATTAGAAAGGAAATGCTGTGAGCAAAGAAGAAAAGATGCCAACAGAGCAAGAATCAAAAGAAACCGTTCTTGACTTAGAAGATGCGAAAGAGATGACGGTCGGTCAGGCTGCTCGGAAAAACGAGGAAGTCGAAGCTGGTGTGACTGAAGGAGACAATATCCTTGATAAGTACATCAAGCAACACCGAGATGAAATCGAAGCAGGGAAATTTGAAACCCAAAAGCTGAGAATCATGGAAGAGCTGGCGCAACAAAAAGAAGCTTTGATACAAGAGACCATCAAACAGCTTAAGAGTCAGTCTCAGGCGAAGGAAAATACTGCCAATACGGCAACACCTTCGGCGCAGCCAGTGAAAGCAGAAACGGCAAATTCAGCAAACGTAGAGACTACAAAGGCTACACAACCAGCGCTAACAGTTGCAGCTGAAGCACCAATCATTCCGGCAACAAAGCCGGTATCAAAGCCGGTTCCGACAGTGTTTGAAGATGAGGACGAGCCTGAGACAAAACCTTTCTACAAGAAGAAAGGCTTCCTATACTCAGCCTTAGGTCTTGTGGCACTTGCCGCTGGAACGACTTGGTACTTTCATCAAGGCCGGGGTAGCCACAAGTCGACAACTGGTTCCAGTTCGACCGTTTCTTCTAGCAAAAAGAAATCTACAAGCTCTAGCGAAGCTAAGAAAGAGGCTGCTAAAGAATTTGAAGACCTTTATGCTAGCTTCTTTACGGATAGTAGTCAGACAGCTATCAAAAATGACAAGTTTGGCGATTTGGATAAGCTGAAAGCTAAGTTAGATGTCTTAACTGGCAGCTCAGAATATACGGCTGCTAAGAAGAAATATGATGACCTTGTTAAGCAAATTTCTGCTATCCAAAGTGTGAATTCGCAATTCAATACGGGTGCTATCGTTGATGGTCTCTTGAAGACGGATGCCCAAGTGAAAGAAAACGCCAATCTTCCAGATGTATCGACAGGTAATAGCAAGTTGGATGAGGTCTTGAAGGCGGCTATTGCTCAAGGACGCAGTCAACAGTTGCCAGCACCGGCGCCTAGTCCAACAGTGGAACCGTCAGCGCCATCAACAACACCAACAGTGCCAGCAGCGCCAGCAACGCCGCCAGCTGTAACTCCAGCGCCTAGTGATCCTAGTGGCATTAGAAATGCAGAAACTGGTATCGGACTGCCAAGTGCAGGAGTCAACCTCCAGCGCCACCTTAGCCGTGTGCCTTACAATCAAGCAGCTATCGATGATGTGAACAATCCTGCTTGGACCTTCAATCCAGGTGTTTTAGAAACGATCCTCAAGGTGTCTCGCGAGCGCGGCTACATCACAGGAGATCAGTTTATCCTTGAAAAAGTTAACATTGTCAAGGGAAATGGCTACTACAATCTCTATAAACCAGATGGTACTTATCTATTTAGTATGAACTGTAAGACAGGCTACTTTGTAGGGAATGGAGCTGGGTATGCAGAGGATTTGGATTATTAATCATCTTTCTCACTAATCCATTCAAAATATGATAAAGAAAAAGTTAGACGGATCTGAGCCAAGTATCTCGGGTCAGCCGTCTAGCTTTTTTTGTATAAATAGTTACTTATTATTAATTACTATAATAATCTATAGCTTAGATCTCTAGGTTAATATAGATAGTTTGAAATAGCTTGATTTATCAAGCTTATTTTCAATAAATAAAGATTTCAATGGATTGAATTCTTGTCTTATTTTTGTTAAAATACTACTTGGAGCATTAGGACACCTAGCATAAAAATGTACAAAAGTGTCTATTGTTACTTTTAAACTATGGTATGCAATAAGCCAGCTTCTTTGCTGATGGTCATGAGATTAACAAAAACTGGCATGTTGGAAAAGGAAAGGAAAAGGATGTTTCGAAGTAAGAAATATAACAAAGATTTCGAGATTATTGACGAAAAGAAGCGATATAAGCTCTATAAGTCTGGGAAAAATTGGGTAAAAGCTTCAAATTCTCAACTTGATCTCTTTCGTATTGGTGGAATGGGAGAAGTTGTCTCGAGCAGCTTGTCAGATACTGAAGAGCTTGATCACGACCATCTGGGCCTCAATACTCTTGCAGGTCTGGGAGGGATATTAGCCGCTGGGGCAGCGGGGCTAATGGTGACTCAGGAGCAGTCTGTCTATGCAGATGAAACATCTGAATCTACTGATAAAGCAGTTATCTCAGCTGAAGTCAAGGACAATGAAGAAGCAACAGAAGCAAGTACAAATTCGATCATTGCTCAAGCGCAAGCGGAAATGCGAAAAGCAAAAGCAGAACAAGCTTCTGAGTTAGCCTCTGTTTCAGTTAGTCAGTCAGTCAGCACTTCTGTCTCTACAAGTGAGTCAGTCTCTCTTAGTATCTCGACTAGCCAGTCTGTTAGTCAATCGCTCAGCCAATCAGTTTCCGCTAGTAACTCAACTTCTATCAGCCAGTCTGTATCTGCTAGCAATTCAGTCTTGACTAGCAAATCAGCGAGTACTGCGCCTGCTGCAAAAGTATCAGAGAGCAAAGCACCCGCTAAGCTAGAAAGTGCTAACAATACAACTTCTCTAGAACAGGATAAAGTGCTCACTAGCGCGTCAGTAGCTGATGCTTCTGTCTCAGCTTCTAATTCTGTCTCACTGGATATCAGAGTCAATGTTGTTGACAGCTTTGTCTCATCTGGTGCCGGACAAAGTGTAGCTAGTGCTACGTTGAGCAATAGCCAAGCTCTAGCAACCAGCAACAACTTGGCCGCTGGTGTGGTAGCTGATAAGAACCAAGCCCAAGGCAAGGATGAGCTTAAGCAAGCTGAGAAGAGTCAAACGGTAGAAAAGACCGTAGCAACTTCACCAAAAGAGTCTGTCAGTGCTTTTGCTAGTGCCAGTCAATCAACAAGTGGATCGAATGTTTCTGTAGTGTCAAGTTTGTCTATTGAACAGAGTGGATCGACGACAGCAATTGACCAGCAACCTTCTACTTCAAAAGAAGCAAAGAACCTTGAAATTGACTCAGCTGAATTAAAAATAACTGAAATTACTGGTAAGAATAGTGTTAGTGGAGTTCAATCAACTTCTGTCACAACTAGCTTAATTGAAGCTGCTGCGGTTGCATTAGCATCTTCAGAAGTCACTGCTAAACAACAAGAAGAAAACCGTAGGAAGTTGACCAATCTTTCAGCTGAAATAGGTGACTATCTAGCAAAAGCAGTTGGTTTGCCAAATACGGATTCAGCTCTTGTTAAGGCCAATGCAGCGCTAACAGAAATTGAAAAGGCCCTAGCTGATCCGACTAGTGATTTAACAACAGTAGTGCAAAAAGCTACTTTAGCACGTAATTCGATTATTAATGCTGTTTTTGCGGCTAATTCTGGTGTACGCGATGTACGAAATGGGACAGTGATTACTAGAGGGGCACACCTACGTGCGGCTTCTAATCCACCTACAATCTCTATGCCATCTACTATCACAATTTATAATGATGAAGCAATCAATAATTTTCAGATAAGACTGAATGATGATAAAGGGATGGCTAAAATCACGGCCTCCCCATCCAATGCTATTATTACAGGTTTAAAAGCACCGAACTATCCAACTAACAAGAAAGGGGAATTTGGAGATCTATATATCTATGATCAAAGGGGGAATAAAACAGGTGGTCAAAGAACATACACTATTAACATAATAGGGACGGTGGGTCGTGAAAACGGAACTTGGAAACCCTATAAGCCTGGTACCTATGTTCTGGAGTACACAGTAACAGATATTCATGGCTTGACTGCTACAGCACGTACGAATTTCCATATCAAAGGCTTCAACGAACGCCACAACCCAGTTAGTGGGGATACTGTTATTGTTAAGAATCCCTCTTCTTTGACTGTAAGTGAACGCAATCAAGTACTTGAAAAATTTAAAGAAAAAAACCAGTCGCTTTTATCTGGTAGTGATTTTACGAAAGATGGCGTAACCGGAACGATTTCGGTAGCTGAAAATGGGAATATTACCATTACCTACCGTGATAATACTACAACTGTTATCCCAGCTAATGTGGATGCTGTCCCAGTTCCAAGTGCGACGGTGACTCGTAACGGTCAAACTCTAACACCTGTAAACGGCAACTATGTTGTGTACGCAGGAGATGATATTCAAATTAATTTCACTGCTACAGATAATAGCGGGCAATTATCAGAATTTAAGATTGTTTCAAATGAAGATGCAAATGGTTCAGCTCTTAAAAATAATTTCTTTGAAGATAATAAATATGGGACGGGAACAGTAGATCATTTAACGGGGAATATCACAGCAACTACTGCTAGTCCAGCTCGCATTACAGTAAGAGCTCATTTGAATGATAATCTAGAGTACGATAAAAATGGTAGAAATAGTTGGCAACGTAATGCAGTAGCAACGGATAAGGCTGGGAATAAAAATAGTGCAGGAAATGCTTCGCCAGGTAATGTCCGTATTGTGCAAGGTAGACTGACAGATATTATGGAAGGGGTAGCACCGACCGAAACATTCCAAGTAGAGAATGTTTCTGAATTAAAACCTCAAGAAAAAACTCGTATATTGGCGGCTGTTGAGAAACTAAACAATAAGCAGGAAAAACGTATTGATTCCTTTACTATTAGTAACAATGGAACAGTTACCATTATCTATAAAGATAAGACTACGGATACGTTCACTGTAAAACTTTCTGATAGTGAGTATAAGAGTAGCAGTACTTCAACTAGTCTAAGTCAAAGACAGTCAACCAGTGCCTCAGTAAGTGCTAGTACATCAGCGAGTGCGTCGGCTTCAACGAGCGCCAGCCGTTCAGTTTCTGCTAGCCAGAGCTTGTCTACTTCCTTGCGCAATAGCCAATCGGCATCGATGAGCGCCAGCCGCTCGGTTTCAGCGAGAAATAGTGTTTCGGCCTCAGTGAGCGGTAGTCAGTCTGTCTCAGTGAGTCAGAGCGCTGCTTCATTGAGCGCCAGCCAATCCATCTCACTAAGTAAGAGTGCATCAACTTCATTGAGTGGTAGCCAATCCGTCTCATTAAGTAAGAGTGCTTCAGCGTCACTGAGCGGTAGCCAATCCATCTCACTAAGTAAGAGTGCTTCAGCGTCCTTGAGCTTGAGCCGGTCAGTTTCACTAAGTAAGAGCGCTTCAGCTTCACTGAGTGGTAGTCAATCAGTCTCACTAAGTAAGAGTGCTTCAACTTCATTGAGTGGTAGCCAGTCTGTCTCAGTAAGTGCCAGTGCTTCAGCATCGTTGAGTGGTAGTCAATCCGTCTCATTAAGTAATAGTGCTTCATCTTCGTTGAGCTTGAGTCAGTCAGTTTCATTAAGTAAGAGCGCCTCCGCTTCATTGAGTGGTAGTCAATCCGTCTCACTAAGTAATAGTGCTTCAACTTCATTGAGTGGTAGCCAGTCTGTCTCAGTAAGCACAAGCGCTTCAGCATCGTTGAGCTTGAGTCAATCCGTTTCAGCAAGTGCAAGTGCTTCAGCATCGTTGAGTGGTAGTCAATCTGTTTCAGCAAGCGAGTCTGCTTCAGCGTCATTGAGCGCAAGCCAGTCAGTTTCAACAAGTGCCAGTGCTTCAGCGTCACTGAGCGCAAGCCAGTCAGTTTCAACAAGTACAAGCGCTTCAGCATCGTTGAGCTTGAGTCAGTCCGTTTCAGCAAGTGCAAGTGCTTCAGCATCGTTGAGCTTGAGTCAATCCGTCTCAACAAGCACGAGCGCTTCAGCGTCATTGAGTGGTAGCCAGTCAGTCTCAGTAAGTGCCAGTGCTTCAGCATCAGTAAGCCTGAGCCAGTCAGTTTCAACAAGCGAGTCTGCTTCAGCGTCATTGAGTTTGAGTCAATCTGTCTCAGTAAGTGCCAGCGCTTCAGCATCGTTGAGCGGTAGCCAGTCAGTTTCAGCAAGTGAATCTGCTTCAGCGTCATTGAGCCTGAGTCAATCAGTTTCAACAAGCACAAGCGCTTCAACGTCATTGAGCGCAAGCCAGTCAGTCTCAGTAAGTGCCAGTGCTTCAGCATCAGTAAGCCTGAGCCAGTCTGTCTCAGCAAGTGTAAGTACTTCAGCTTCGTTGAGTGGCAGCCAATCTGTCTCAGTAAGTGCCAGTGCTTCAGCATCACTGAGCTTGAGTCAGTCAGTTTCATTAAGTAAGAGCGCCTCCGCTTCGTTGAGTGGTAGCCAATCGGTTTCATTAAGTAAGAGCGCCTCAGCATCGTTGAGTGGTAGTCAATCTGTCTCATTAAGTAATAGTGCTTCAGCTTCGTTGAGCTTGAGTCAGTCAGTTTCATTAAGTAATAGTGCTTCATCTTCGTTGAGCTTGAGTCAATCAGTTTCACTAAGTAAGAGTGCATCAACCTCATTGAGCTTGAGCCAATCCATCTCACTAAGTAAGAGTGCATCAACTTCATTGAGTGGCAGCCAATCTGTCTCATTAAGTAATAGTGCTTCAGCGTCACTGAGCTTGAGTCAATCAGTTTCAACAAGTACAAGCGCTTCAGCATCGTTGAGCTTGAGCCAATCCATCTCACTAAGTAAGAGTGCTTCAACTTCATTGAGTGGTAGCCAATCAGTTTCAACAAGTACGAGCGCTTCAGCATCATTGAGCTTGAGCCAATCGGTTTCAGCAAGTGAATCAGCTTCAACCTCATTGAGCACCAGCCAGTCTGTATCAACAAGTGCCAGTGCTTCAGCGTCAGTAAGCCTGAGTCAATCCGTTTCAACAAGCGAGTCTGCTTCAGCGTCATTGAGCACCAGTCAGTCTGTATCAGTAAGCACAAGTGCCTCAGCGTCATTGAGCTTGAGCCAGTCAGTCTCAGCAAGTGCAAGTGCTTCAGCATCAGTAAGCCTGAGCCAGTCTGTCTCAGCAAGCACAAGCACTTCAGCATCAGTAAGCTTGAGCCAATCCGTTTCAACAAGTGCCAGTGCCTCAGCATCATTGAGCCTGAGCCAATCCGTTTCAGCAAGTGAATCAGCTTCAACCTCAATGAGCGCAAGCCAGTCTGTTTCAGCAAGCGAGTCTGCTTCAGCGTCATTGAGCTTGAGCCAGTCTGTCTCAGTAAGTGCAAGCACTTCAGCATCAGTAAGCCTAAGCCAGTCAGTTTCAACAAGCGAGTCAGCTTCAACCTCATTGAGCACCAGCCAGTCTGTCTCAGCAAGCACAAGCACTTCAGCATCAGTAAGCCTGAGCGAGTCAGTTTCA
>NZ_JAPVZU010000020.1:0-26749 GCF_041432545.1 Streptococcus sp. 27098_8_113
GGCAACGGTCAGTTGGATCCAGACGAAGTAACCTCTTCAACAATCGTCAAAGACGGTAAGGATGGTAAGTCTCCACTAGCTAAAGTTGTAGATAACAACAATGGCACACACACAGTTCAAGTCGGTCTCGATAAGAACGGTAATGGTGAGCTTGACCCAGACGAAGTAACATCATCTACAATCATCAAAGATGGTAAGGATGGAAAAGCTGGTGCCACAGGTGCTACAGGAGCGACCGGAGCCAAAGGCGATAAAGGTGAAACTGGAGCTACAGGCGCGACCGGAGCTAAAGGCGATAAAGGTGAAGACGGCAAGCCATCATTGGCGCAAGTCGTTGACAACAACGATGGCACGCATACTGTTAAAGTTGGTCTTGATAAGAACGGCAACGGTCAGTTGGATCCAGATGAAGTAACCTCTTCAACAATCGTCAAAGACGGTAAGGATGGAAAATCTCCACTAGCTAAAGTTGTAGACAACAACAATGGCACGCACACAGTTCAAGTCGGTCTCGATAAGAATGGTAACGGTGAACTTGATCCAGACGAAGTAACCTCTTCAACAATCATCAAAGATGGTAAGGATGGAAAAGCTGGCGCAACCGGTGCTACAGGAGCGACCGGAGCCAAAGGCGATAAAGGTGAAACTGGAGCTACAGGAGCGACCGGAGCTAAAGGTGAAGACGGCAAGCCATCATTGGCGCAAGTCGTAGATAACAACGACGGTACTCATACTGTTAAAGTTGGTCTTGATAAGAATGGCAACGGTCAGTTGGATCCAGACGAAGTAACCTCTTCAACAATCGTCAAAGACGGTAAGGATGGAAAATCTCCACTAGCTAAAGTTGTAGACAACAACAATGGCACGCATACAGTTCAAGTCGGTCTCGATAAGAATGGTAACGGTGAACTTGATCCAGACGAAGTAACATCTTCAACTATCGTCAAAGATGGAAAAGCTGGTGCCACTGGTGCTACAGGCGCAACCGGAGCTAAAGGCGATAAAGGTGAAACTGGTGCCAAAGGTGAAGATGGTAAGCCATCATTAGCTCAAGTCGTGGACAATAACAACGGCACGCACACTGTTAAAGTTGGTCTGGATAAGAATGGCAATGGCCAATTGGATCCAGACGAAGTAACCTCATCTACCATTGTTAAAGACGGTAAGGACGGTAAATCTCCGCTAGCTAAGGTTGTCGATAACAACAATGGCACACACACAGTTCAAGTCGGACTTGATAAGAACGGAAATGGTGAGCTTGATCCAGACGAAGTAACATCATCTACAATCATCAAAGATGGTAAGGATGGAAAAGCTGGCGCGACCGGAGCCACAGGTGCAGCAGGACCAAAAGGCGATAAAGGTGAAACTGGAGCTACAGGAGCAAAAGGTGAAGAAGGCAAGCCATCATTGGCTCAAGTCGTAGACAACAACGACGGTACTCATACTGTTAAAGTTGGACTTGATAAGAACGGCAATGGCCAATTGGATCCAGATGAAGTAACCTCATCTACAATCGTTAAAGACGGTAAGGATGGTAAATCTCCATTGGCTAAAGTTGTCGACAATAACAATGGTACCCATACTGTTCAAGTCGGTCTTGATAAGAACGGAAATGGTGAGCTTGATCCAGACGAAGTAACATCATCTACAATCATCAAAGATGGTAAGGATGGAAAAGCTGGCGCAACCGGTGCCACTGGTGCTACAGGAGCGACCGGAGCTAAAGGCGATAAAGGTGAAACTGGCGCAACCGGTGCCAAAGGTGAAGATGGCAAGCCATCATTGGCTCAAGTCGTAGACAACAACGACGGTACACACACTGTTAAAGTTGGTCTTGATAAGAACGGCAACGGCCAGTTGGATCCAGATGAAGTAACATCTTCAACAATCGTCAAAGACGGTAAGGATGGAAAATCTCCACTAGCTAAGGTTGTTGATAACAACAACGGCACCCATACTGTTCAAGTCGGTTTGGATAAGAATGGCAATGGCCAATTGGATCCAGATGAAGTGACATCTTCTACAGTCATTAAAGATGGAAAAGCTGGTGCCACTGGAGCTACAGGTGCTACCGGTGCAACAGGAGCTAAGGGTGATAAAGGTGAAACAGGCGCAACAGGTGCAACTGGAGCTAAAGGAGAAGATGGAAAACCATCATTAGCTCAAGTTGTGGACAATAATAACGGTACACACACAGTTAAAGTTGGTCTGGATAAGAACGGCAACGGCCAGCTCGATCCAGATGAAGTAACCTCATCTACCATCGTTAAAGACGGAAAAGATGGCAAGTCTCCATTGGCTAAAGTTGTTGATAACAATAACGGCACTCACACTGTTCAAGTCGGTCTTGATAAGAACGGAAATGGTGAGCTTGATCCAGACGAAGTAACCTCATCTACAATCATCAAAGATGGTAAGGATGGAAAAGCTGGCGCAACCGGTGCTACTGGTGCCACAGGTGCAACCGGAGCTAAGGGTGATAAAGGTGAAACTGGAGCCACTGGCGCAACAGGTGCAACTGGTGCTAAAGGAGAAGATGGTAAGCCATCATTAGCTCAAGTTGTCGATAATAACAACGGCACGCACACTGTTAAAGTTGGTCTGGATAAGAACGGCAATGGCCAATTGGATCCAGACGAAGTAACCTCATCTACCATTGTTAAAGATGGTAAGGATGGAAAATCTCCACTAGCTAAGGTTGTTGATAATAACAATGGCACGCACACAGTTCAAGTCGGTCTTGATAAGAACGGAAATGGTGAGCTTGATCCAGACGAAGTAACATCATCTACAATCATCAAAGATGGTAAGGATGGAAAAGCTGGCGCAACCGGTGCCACTGGAGCTACAGGTGCGACCGGAGCTAAAGGCGATAAAGGTGAAACTGGAGCTACAGGAGCAAAAGGTGAAGATGGCAAGCCATCATTGGCTCAAGTCGTAGACAACAACGACGGTACTCATACTGTTAAAGTTGGACTTGATAAGAACGGCAATGGCCAATTGGATCCAGATGAAGTAACCTCATCTACCATCGTTAAAGACGGTAAGGATGGTAAATCTCCATTGGCTAAAGTTGTTGATAACAATAACGGCACTCACACTGTTCAAGTCGGTCTTGATAAGAACGGAAATGGTGAGCTTGATCCAGACGAAGTAACATCATCTACAATCATCAAAGATGGTAAGGATGGAAAAGCTGGCGCAACCGGTGCCACAGGTGCAACTGGTGCCAAAGGAGAAGATGGCAAGCCATCATTGGCGCAAGTCGTAGACAACAACGACGGCACACATACTGTTAAAGTTGGTCTGGATAAGAACGGCAACGGCCAATTGGATCCAGACGAAGTAACCTCATCTACAATCGTTAAAGACGGTAAGGATGGCAAGTCTCCATTGGCTAAAGTTGTTGATAACAACAATGGCACCCATACTGTTCAGGTCGGACTCGATAAGAACAATAACGGTCAGCTTGATCCAGATGAAGTAACATCTTCTACAGTCATTAAAGATGGCAAAGCCGGCGCCACAGGAGCAACTGGAGCTAAGGGTGATAAAGGTGAAACAGGGGCCACTGGCGCGACCGGAGCTAAAGGCGATAAAGGTGAAACTGGAGCTACAGGCGCAACTGGTGCCAAAGGTGAAGATGGCAAGCCATCATTAGCTCAAGTCGTGGACAACAACGACGGTACACACACTGTTAAAGTTGGTCTTGATAAGAACGGCAACGGCCAGTTGGATCCAGATGAAGTAACATCTTCAACAATCGTCAAAGACGGTAAGGATGGAAAATCTCCACTTGCTAAAGTAATCGATAACAACAATGGCACACACACAGTTCAAGTCGGTCTCGATAAGAACGGTAACGGTGAACTTGATCCAGACGAAGTAACATCTTCAACAATCATCAAAGATGGTAAGGATGGAAAAGCTGGCGCAACCGGTGCTACAGGAGCGACCGGAGCTAAGGGCGATAAAGGTGAAACTGGAGCTATAGGCGCAACCGGAGCTAAGGGTGAAGATGGCAAGCCATCATTGGCGCAAGTCGTTGACAACAACGATGGCACGCATACTGTTAAAGTTGGTCTTGATAAGAACGGCAACGGCCAGCTCGATCCAGATGAAGTAACCTCATCTACTATTGTTAAAGACGGTAAGGATGGTAAATCTCCACTAGCTAAGGTTGTTGATAACAACAATGGCACACATACTGTTCAAGTCGGACTCGATAAGAACAACAACGGTCAGCTTGATCCAGATGAAGTAACATCTTCAGCTATCGTCAAAGATGGAAAAGCTGGCGCAACTGGAGCTACAGGAGCGACCGGAGCTAAAGGCGATAAAGGTGAAACCGGCACCACAGGTGCCACTGGAGCTAAAGGAGAAGATGGCAAGCCATCATTGGCGCAAGTCGTAGACAACAACGATGGTACTCATACTGTTAAAGTTGGACTTGATAAGAACGGCAATGGCCAGCTCGATCCAGACGAAGTGACATCTTCAACAATCATCAAAGATGGTAAGGATGGAAAAGCTGGTGCTACAGGCGCAACTGGTGCAGATGGTAAGGATGGTAAATCATCATTAACTGAAGTAGTTAACAACAACGACGGTACGCATACTGTTAAAGTTGGAATCGATAAGAATGGTGATGGTAAGCTTGATCCAAGCGAAGTAACTTCAACAACTATCGTGAAAGACGGCGTAACTGGTGCTACCGGTGCTACAGGCGCAACTGGAGCTAAGGGTGAAGATGGCAAGCCATCATTGGCTAAGGTTGTAGACAACAACGACGGTACTCATACTGTTCAAGTCGGACTTGATAAGAACGGCAACGGTCAGTTGGATTCAGACGAAGTAACCTCATCTACCATCGTTAAAGACGGTAAGGATGGTAAATCTCCATTAGCTGAAGTAGTTAACAACAACGACGGTACACATACTGTTAAAGTTGGTCTTGATAAGAATGGTGATGGTAAGCTTGATCCAAGCGAAGTAACGTCAACGACTATCGTTAAAGACGGCGCAACTGGTGCTACAGGAGCGACCGGTGCAACTGGTGCAACTGGTGCGGATGGTAAATCATCATTAACTGAAGTAGTTGATAACCACGATGGTACTCATACTGTTAAGGTTGGAATCGACAAGAATGGTGATGGTAAACTTGATCCAAGTGAAGTAACCTCAACAACTATCGTGAAAGATGGTGCTACAGGAGCGACAGGCGCAACTGGTGCAGATGGTAAAGATGGTAAATCATCATTAACTGAAGTAGTTAACAACAACGACGGTACTCATACTGTTAAAGTTGGACTCGATAAGAACGGCGATGGTAAACTTGATCCAAGTGAAGTAACGTCAACGACTATCGTGAAAGATGGCGCAACTGGTGCTACAGGAGCAACTGGAGCGGATGGTAAATCATCATTGACTGAAGTAGTTGATAACCACGACGGTACGCATACTGTTAAGGTTGGACTCGATAAGAATGGCGACGGTAAGCTTGATCCAAGCGAAGTAACGTCAACGACTATCGTCAAAGATGGCGCAACTGGTGCTACAGGCGCAACCGGAGCTAAGGGTGAAGATGGTAAATCATCATTAACTGAAGTAGTTAACAACAACGATGGTACGCACACTGTTAAGGTCGGTCTTGATAAGAACGGCGACGGTAAGCTTGATCCAAGTGAAGTAACTTCAACGACTATCGTGAAAGATGGCGCAACTGGTGCTACAGGAGCGACAGGTGCAACTGGTGCAGATGGAAAAGATGGTAAATCATCATTAACTGAAGTAGTTAACAACAACGACGGTACGCATACTGTTAAAGTTGGACTCGATAAGAACGGCGACGGTAAACTTGATCCAAGCGAAGTGACTTCAACAACTATCGTGAAAGACGGTAAAGATGGTAAGACACCATTAGCAGAAGTAGTTGACAACCAAAATGGAACACACACCATTAAGATTGGTTTTGATACAAATGGTAATGGTAAGCTTGATCCAGATGAAGTAACCTCTGCTACAATCGTTAAAGATGGAAAAGACGGTAAAGATGGCAAGGATGGCAAAGACGGAAAAGATGGTCAAAGCTCACTTGTAACTCTCGTTGAAAATGAAGATGGTAGTGTTACTATTCTTGTTGGAATTGATAAGAATAACAATGGTAAGGTTGATTCTGATGAAGTAACATCTTCTACAATTATCAGAAATGGTAAAGATGGTAAGGACGGAAAAGATGGTAAGGACGGTAAAGATGGCAAGGGTGTAACCGGTCCAACCGGCCCTACAGGTCCAACTGGTCCTACAGGCCCAACTGGTCCTACAGGCCCAACCGGCCCTACAGGTCCAACCGGTCCTACAGGTCCAACTGGTCCAACCGGTCCAACTGGTCCAACCGGCCCTACAGGTCCAACTGGTCCAACCGGCCCTACAGGTCCAACTGGTCCAACCGGTCCTACAGGTCCAACCGGCCCAACTGGTCCAACCGGCCCTACAGGTCCAACTGGTCCTACAGGTCCAACCGGCCCTACAGGTCCAACCGGTCCTACAGGTCCAACTGGTCCAACCGGTCCAACTGGTCCAACCGGCCCTACAGGTCCAACCGGTCCAACTGGTCCAACCGGCCCTACAGGTCCAACTGGTCCAACCGGTCCTACAGGTCCAACCGGCCCAACTGGCCCAACTGGTCCTACTAATCCAATAAAACCAGTAGTTCCAACAGCTCCAACAGTTCCAGCTAAGCCAACAAAACCTGCAGGAACAACCAAAGTAGTAGCTAAGTCAGGAACCCTTCCTAAGACTGGTGACAATAGCAATCATGAAGTAGGTGTAGTAGGCGCAGGACTTCTATCAGCTGCACTTCTAGCTGCCTTAGGTGTTTCTAAGCGAAAGGAAGAAGAACTCTAAGATATTCTATTTATAAAATTTAAGCAATATCAAGTTTAGAGTAAAACAGAGGCTATTAGGATTATTAAAATTCTACTAGCCTCTAGTTTTGTTGTATTAATGTTTTGGAGGAATTGAATGTCATCAATTGTATTGAATATGATTGTAAAAAATGAAGCCCATATAATTTTGGAAACACTCCAAAATTTGGTCAATTCAATCACATTTGACTACTGGGTCATTTCTGACACTGGCTCCACAGATGGAACGGAAAACCTCATCTTGAACTTTTTTAGTGAGGTGGGGATTCCAGGAGAATTGCACAAAGATGAATGGCAAAACTTTGCACATAATAGAAATTTAGCCCTAAATTATGCAAGAGGAAAGGGAGACTATATTCTAATCTTTGATGCAGATGATTTCGTTGAAGGTAGTTTAAAAATTTCTACTGATCTTGAAGCAGATGCCTATTATCTCAATTTTTCAGATGAGAGTGGAGTTCTTTCATTTCGTCGTGTAGCCCTTTTTAAAAATAATCCAGAAATCTATTGGCGAGGAGTCGTGCATGAATTTATTGAATTGCCTGAAGGTGCCAGTTATGGAAATCTTGTAGGACCTTATTCAGTCATTGCAAGAACAAGAGGCGCACGAAGTCTAGACGATGATAAATATTATCATGATGCAACTGTACTTGCAAATGCTGTTTATAATAATCAAGACCCTGATTTAGAGCCTAGATATACCTTTTATTGCGCGAGATCTTATCGTGATGCAGGTTTATACCAGGAGGCCTTGTCTTGGTTCAAAAAACGTGCAGTTATGACGGATGGATGGTCAGAGGAAGCTTATTATTCTTGTCTAGAAATAGCGCAAATTTATGAAAATGAAGGGAAAGCTCTTGAAGGACGTGAGTATTTGGAAAAAGCTATCCAGATTAACCCTAATCGCGCTGAAGCATGGTCTCAATTAGCTAAATTATATAGAGAGGCAGGGCAGCATCACATTGCTTTTGCTTATGCTTATATGGCTAAGGATTTAGAATTAAATCCAGATAGCCTTTTCAGCTGGAACAGGGTTTATGACTATTGGATTCCATTTGAATTGTTAGAAAATGGTGTCAAAATAGGGAATTTTGAAGTTGCCTACCAAGGCTTCAGAGCTTTGATTATGGCAGGACAGGCCGATACTTATAAGAATTATTATGAATACTTGCCTCAATTTGAACAATATCTAGATAATGAGATTATTGAGAAGATTATAGAGGTAATCAACGGTACAGAAGCTTAATTGAATCAGTCAATACAGTTTTTGTCGACTATAACGACCTGATACATGCCAAACTTTGGAGAGGACCAATTGGTCTTCTCCTTTTTTGCTCTTGGAGCAGTTGGTATTAGCTTAACTTTCAGTTTTAAAAGTCAAAAAAACAGAAATTCCTTATGAATTTCTGTTTCTTTATTTATTCTTGATAAGAGACGATGCCAATGATAGTATCGACAGCGCGTTCCATGGTTTCTAGGCTGACATACTCAAATCGTCCGTGCATATTTTCACCACCGGCGAAGAGGTTTGGTGTCGGAATACCCATAAAGGAAATTTTAGAGCCGTCAGTTCCGCCACGGATAGGCTCGATGACAGGCTGGATGTCTAGGCTTTCCATGACTGCTTTGGCGATATGGATTGGTGTCATGTCCTTTTCAATGACCTGCTTCATGTTGTAATACTGGTCTTTGAGGGTCAAAATAACGCGTTCGCTGCCCAGCTCTTGGTTCATCTTATCAGCAATAGCCTGCATAGCAGCTTTGCGATTTTCAAAAGCCTCTGTCTCAAAGTCGCGGACAATGTAGCTGGCTTGGGCTTCTTCGACAGTACCGGTCAGGTTCATCAGGTGGTAGAAGCCTTGGTAGCCCTCGGTTTTCTCTGGTCGATCAGCTTCTGGTAGCTGGTTGTGGAAGTCAATAGCCAGCTGGAGAGCATTGACCATATGGTCTTTGGCAGTTCCTGGATGGACATTGCGGCCTTGGAAGGTCAGTTCTGCTCCAGCAGCGCTAAAGGTCTCGTACTGGAGCTCACCTAGAGGTCCGCCATCTACCGTGTAAGCAAAGTCTACATTGAAGTTTTCAGCGTCAAACTTATCAGCTCCGATACCGATTTCCTCGTCTGGACCAAAGCCCACTCGGATTTCTCCATGCTTGATCTCTGGGTGGGCAGACAGGTATTCGATAGCAGTCATGATTTCAGCAATACCTGACTTATCGTCTGCTCCCAAAAGGGTTGTGCCGTCAGTTGTAATTAAGGTTTGGCCCTTGTATTTATGGAGACTGGCGAAGTCCGCAGGATTTAAGTTAAAGCCAGATTGTCCTAGCGGAATCACACCGCCATCATAATTCTCGATGACCTGCGGCTGGATGTTTTCCGCGTTGAAATCCGCCGTATCCATGTGGGAAATAAAGCCAATCTTGCGGGTAAAGCTAGGATCGTTGGCTGGCAGAGTCCCAATCGCAAAGCCGTTGGGCAGGTAGTAGACATTTTCCAAGCCAACTCGCTTCATCTCAGGAATGAGGATATTGTTAGCAAAGTCCACCTGACTCTGGGTACTGGGTGTAGTAGTAGACGTTTCGTCTGAGCGTGTGTTAACTTTGACATAGGTCAGGAAACGATCTAAAAGATTAGGGTATTTCATAAAAGCTCCTTGTTTTCATAGATTAAGTCTATTTTAGCACAATCTTGAACAAAAGACACCCGTAAGTCACCATTTCTCTAGTTGAAAGGTCTTGGAAGATGAGCGCAATGGAAATAAGTGAAAATAAGCCTTATAAACTTGAAGAATAGGATTTTTTGCGAGACTATGAATATAAAATGATTGAGAAAAGCAGTGGCAAATATGCTAGAGGTTCATGTTAAAGGAAATTTTGTGTTATAATAAAAAGTAGAAAATCAATATAGTAATTAAGAGGTAGTGCCATGATTTATGAATTTTGTGCTGAGAATGTCACCTTGCTGGACAAGGCTTTAGAGGCTGGAGCGAAGCGGGTTGAACTGTGTGATAACCTAACAGTTGGTGGAACAACACCTAGCTACGGTGTCATCGAGGCTGCAGTACGAATGGTCAAGCCTTATGATGGGACTGTGATGACCATGATTCGTCCTCGCGGTGGGAATTTTGTCTATTCAGATTTGGAAATCGAGATAATGCTTTCGGACATTCAGAAGGCACGTGAGGCAGGGAGCCATGGCCTCGTTTTTGGTGTCTTAACGGAAAATAACGAGATCGATTATCCTAAGATGGAGCGGCTGCTTGAGGCAGCTCAGGGGCTGGATGTGGTCTTCCATATGGCTTTTGACGCTATTCCTGCTGAATATCAGTTCGGAGAGCTAGACTGGCTGGTTGAACACGGTGTTAAGCGGATTTTGACTCATGGTGGGCCAGCGTCAGAGTCCATTCTAGAGCATTTGGCTTGGCTGGATGAGTTGATTGAGCATGCGGCAGGGCGGATAGAAATTTTACCTGGTGGTGGGATTAATCTAGAAAATCGTGCCGAGATTGCTGACACTTTGGGTGTTGATCAATTGCACGGCACCAAAGTAGTATTTTAGTAGGAAAGCCCATGCTGGATTTATTTGAAAAATACAGGCTGAAGGAAGAAAGTTTGCTGGATTATGGCTTTGTCAGGGCTGGTGCAGAATACAGCTATTCGACTGAGATCATGGCTGGCGACTTCCAGATAAATGTGCTGATTTCTGATGGAAAGCTGGATTTTCAGGTGCTTGACTTGGATACAGGTGATGAATATCGACAAGTCAAGATGGATAGTATGGCAGGAGAATTTGTCGGACAAGTCAGGGCGGCCTGTCAGGAGGTTTTGCTGGATATTCGGCAGCATTGCTTTGAGGAAGTAGGTTTTCTTTATGAGCAAAGTCAGCGACTGAGTAGCTATGTGGCGACTACTTATCAGGGGCAGTTGGAGTATCTTTGGGAAAATTCTTCTCGTAAAAGCACTAATAGAGCCGCTGTGTTTCGCCATCAGGATAGCAAGAAATGGTACGGAGCTTTTTTGACGACCGATTGGTCTAAGTTTGAAAAGGAGTGCAATGGTGCGATCGAGGTTCTCAATGTCAAGAGTGACCGAGTTGCGGAACTTATTCAGCAAAAGGGAATTTATCCCGCCTTTCATATGAATAAAAAATACTGGCTCAGCCTGCCCTTAGATGGAACTTTGCCCGACCAGCAACTTTTTGATTTGTTGGACACCAGCTTTGTCCTGACTAAGAAAAGATGAGCATAGTTTGCCTGAGTTTCATTTTTAGATGAAATAGCGTATAATAGAGATAGTGAGAAACGGACAGTCGGATTAAGGGCTGTCCGTCCTTTGTTTGGAATGAGGAAACAAAATGAATCTTATCAGAAAACTGGACTGGTTTTTTAAACTGGAGAAACGGCGCTATATGATCGGCATTTTGGCCTTGTCTCTGGTCAGTGTATTTAATCTGATTCCGCCACGAGTCATTGGGCAGGTCATAGATAGAATTGCTAGGCAGAGTCTGACTACTGGAGAACTTATTTATAATCTTCTTCTTTTGATTTTGTCTGCTTTTATCATGTATGGTTTGCGGTATGTCTGGCGGCTCTATATATTTGGTACGGCCAATAATCTGGGACGCATCTTACGCTTTCGGCTTTTTGAGCATTTTACGCGGATGTCGCCAAGTTTTTATCACAAGTACCGAACGGGTGACCTCATGGCTCATGCGACCAATGATATCAATGCGGTAGTCAGCGTGGCTGGCGGTGGTGTCATGTCAGCGGTAGATGCTTCTATTACGGCCTTGGTGACCCTCGTCACCATGTTTTTGGTCTTGGACTGGCGGCTGACCCTGATTGCTATTCTCCCTCTGCCCTTTCTGTCTTGGGGGACTAGTTTGATTGGTCGGAAGAATCACGAGAGCTTTAAAGCGGCTCAGGAGGCTTTTTCTGATCTCAACAATAAGGTTCAGGAGAGCGTAGCGGGGATTAAAGTGACCAAGTCTTTTGGCTATCAGAATGCAGAGACTCAGTCCTTTGCATCCATCAACCAAGAGGTCTACCGCAAGAACATCTTGGCTGCCAAGTACAATTCCCTGTTTGACCCGATGGTGCTGATTTTTGTCGGCTTATCCTACGTTCTGACTTTGATTTTCGGAGGAATATTTATCTCTAAAGGTCAATTTACAGTCGGTGAACTGGTTACCTTTATGACTTATCTGGATATGCTAGTTTGGCCGCTGCAAGCGATGGGGTACCTAGTGAATATCAGCCAGCGGGGAGCTGTTTCCTATGAACGGATTGAGAACTTGCTGGCTGAGGAGTCAGATGTAGAGGAAGCCCAGCAGCCACTTGCTAGTATTCAAAATGGCCGACTAGACTATGAGATAGATTACTTTGCTTATGAGAACGAAGTGACTTTGAAGGATATTCACTTTACAATAGAAAAAGGGCAGACCTTGGGGATCGTAGGGCCGACTGGATCTGGGAAGACCACCTTGCTACGCCTCTTGCTTCGGGAGCAGGATATTCAAGAAGGAGCAATTTATCTGAATGGCCACGATATCCGAGAGTATGCTCTTAAGGATCTGCGCGGTCTAATTGGTTATGTGCCCCAGGATCAGATACTCTTTGCCCTGTCCATTCGGGACAATATCCGCTTTGCCAATCCAGAACTGTCAGATGAGCAAGTCATCCGAGCAGCCCAGCTTTGTGGTGTTTATGAGGATATTAAGGCTATGCCAGATGGTTTGGATACGCTGCTTGGTGAGCGGGGAGTCTCGCTTTCTGGTGGTCAAAAGCAGCGTTTGGCTATGAGCAGAGCCCTCATCACCAATCCAGAAATTTTGATTTTGGATGATTCCTTGTCAGCAGTGGATGCCAAGACTGAGCATGTGATTTTAGAAAATCTCAAGCAGGAACGAGCTGACAAGACGACCATTATCACTGCCCATCGTCTGTCAGCCATTGTCCATGCGGATTTGATTCTAGTTTTGGAGAATGGCCGTATTAAGGAGCAAGGTAGCCACCAAGAGCTGCTGGCAGCACAGGGCTGGTATGCCCAAACCTATCAAAATCAACAATTATATGAACGCTTTGAGGAGGAGTCTGCAAAATGACAACACAATCAACTTTTAGACGCCTCCTAGGCTATATGTGGCGCTACAAATGGATTAGTCTGCTGGCTCTAGCCTTTATTTTTGCAACGACTCTAGTGACAACGGCCTTGCCACTTTTGGCTCGTTCTTATATTGACCAGTTTGTCAGCCGAGAGGCAGCCACAAATGGGCTGTATCTGCTGGGGATTTACTACGGTCTCTTTCTTTTGCGGGTGCTCCTTACTTTTCTGGGGCAGTATGCTTTTGCACGAGTGGCTTATAGCATTGTCCGTGATCTTCGGCAGGAAACTTTTGCGAATATGCAGCAATTACGTATGGCTTACTTTGACCAGACTGCAGCAGGGGCTATCGTTTCTCGCTTGACCAATGATACCCAGTCAGTGGCTGATATGTTTAGCAGTATTTTTTCAAATTTCCTTAGCTCCATGCTTATCTTGGTTGTGACAATTGCAACCATGCTGGCTCTGAATTGGCGGCTGACTCTGCTGATTGTCCTCTTTTTGCCCATCATGCTTGGCTCGATTATCTTGTATCAGCGGCTGTCCAATCGCTTGCTCAAGCAAGTCCGAGCCAGACTGAGCGACCTCAATGTCAAACTTTCTGAGAGTATTGAAGGGATGCGGATCATCCAAGCTTTTGGTCAAGAAAAACGGCTAATCGAAGAATTTGAAGCAATCAATGGGGAACACCTAGACTTTAGCAACCGCTATCTGAATGTGAACAGTCTCTTTCTGCGTCCAGCTATGTCCTTGCTGAAAATCTTAGCTTATGCCCTTATTTTGACTTATTTTGGCTTGAGTTGGCAGGTGGCTGGAGTGACTGCTGGTGTCATGTATGCTTTTATCCAGTATGTCAATCAGCTTTTCAATCCCTTGATTGATGTCATGCAAAATTACTCTGTTCTTCAGACATCGATGGTGGCTGCGGAGCGTGTTTTTGAACTCATGGATCGTCGAGACTTTGAGCCTGAACAAGCAGAAGAGGGACCTGAGATTCAGGCAGGAAATATTGACTTTCAGCATGTGAGCTTTTCCTATGACGGAAAGAGAGAGATTCTAAAGGATATTTCTTTTAGTGTCAAGCAAGGTGAGACGATTGCCTTTGTCGGGTCAACGGGTTCGGGCAAATCCTCCATTATTAACCTTTTCCTGCGTTTTTATGAATTTGAGATAGGGAAGATTCTTATCGATGGCAGAGACATCAGAGACTATAGTCAAGCAGAGTTACGCCGCAATATCGGTCTTGTCTTGCAGGATCCCTTTCTCTACCACGGCACCATTGCCTCCAATATCCGCATGTATCAGGAAAATCTATCGCAAGCAGAGGTCGAAGAAGCAGCTCGCTTTGTCGATGCCCATGACTTTATCAGCCATCTAGCTCAGGGATATGATAGTCCGGTTACTGAGCGTGGCTCCACCTTCTCTAGTGGCCAACGACAGCTTTTGGCCTTTGCCAGAACCATCGCAACCAAGCCTAAAATCTTGATTTTGGACGAAGCCACTGCCAATATCGATTCAGAAACTGAGGAGCTGATCCAGCATTCCCTCCGGAAAATGCGGCAGGGTCGAACCACTATTGCCATCGCCCATCGGCTGTCTACGATTCAGGATGCCAATTGCATCTACGTTTTAGATAAAGGGCGCATTATTGAGTCTGGTAGCCACGAAGAGCTTCTGGCACAAAATGGGACCTACAAGAAAATGTATCAGCTGCAGGCTGGGATGATGGATGCCTGATAAACAAGGAGAAATTCAAACAAAAGTTGTAGGACAATAAGCCTACAACTTTTTTAGATAGTCTTTCAATTTTTCCAGATTTTCCTTTAAATCATCAAACCGTAGCTTAGCATAGTGGTAGGGGCAGGTCTCAATGTAGCTACTTTCAAAAAAGTCCAGCGGAAGCCTGCTATGTTTGAGGGAACTGACTGAGGGGAGGGATTGGAGGTCAAAAATCACGCCATCGGTTGTTAACTGGTGGGGTAGAGGGAAATGAAGGTCGTCCAAGAGGGATTGTGCCTTATTTTTTTCTGCTTCCAGTTGGTTCAATAATGCCAGACGATTCTTTTCAAACATCAGATTGTCAATATAGAGGGAGAGAGCTTTTTGCATGATGAGGTTACTGTCGTAGTCAACCGCTATTTTATAGGAGAGGAAGGTTTCTCGAATCTGAGGTGGCAGAGCCAAGGCAGTGATGCGCAGGGCGGGAAAAAGGCTGGTGGAAAAAGACTTGATATAGAGAACATGCTGGCTGTCATCTAGATAGTAAAAAGGCAGTTCTCGCTTACTATCAAAGTCGGCCAGATAGTCGTCTTCAACGATATAGACATCATAACGCTCAGCAAGGGCAAGGATTTCTTCCTTTTCCTGACGGCTGTAGGAATGTCCTAGTGGATAGTGGAAACGGGGAATCGTATAGAAAAACTTGATTTGTCCTGTTTGAAAAATCCTCTCTAACTCGTTTAGGTCAATCCCAGTTGGTTTACGATCAATGGTCTCATAAGGTAGTTTCTGGTTTAGCAGTAAGTCGTTGATCCGATGGTAGGTGGGCTGCTCCACCAGAATGGTCTCTTTGCTATTAGGAAAGTCGATCTGAGAGAGAATGTAGAGGGCTTGTTGGGTACCGGAAGTCAGAATCAGATTATCTGCAGAAGTGTAGACTGCGGAATCCAAGAGTAAGCGCTGGACCGACTGTCGCAGCTCCTCTAGTCCTTCTTGCTGGGAGTAGTAGTTAAAAAGATAGTTTTCTCGACCGATCAGCGTTTCATTGACACAAATACGAAAGTCTTCGTAGGCTTGATGGCGGTCGTCTGTCACAGCTAACTCGATATCTTCCTTTTTATTTTGGTCATTTTCCAAGACATAGTAGCCGCTCTTAGGCACGGCATAGATGTACTTCTGATAACGAAGCTCAATCAGAGCCTTCTGGGCAGTGTCCTTGCTGCAACTGTAGCGGTCTGCCAGCTTGCGGACGGAGGGTATCTTTTGCCCCGTACTAAGCCTTCCCTTTTCAATGTCCCTAATAATTTTATCCATGATGACTTGGTATTTTGTTTTTGCTGCCATTCTGTCCCCCTACAGATTTCTTTCTCTTATTCTACCTTATTTCTAGGAAGTTGACAAAGTTTCTTGTTCATTCAAAATATAAAAACCAGCCTTGACTTTCCTTCAAAACTGGTTCAATCTAGAATATTTGCCTCGTGCTTATTCTTGCAGAAAGCCCAGTGTAGCTAAGGCTTCCTCGATATAGTCTAGGTCCTGCTGAGAGTCCGCTTCGATTAGATGGTAGTGGACTCCATTTGTTAGCTCGGATAAAGCACGAAAATCGCTCTCTGAGACTTGTTCTAAAAATTGCTGCACATCGCGACGGCAGGTCAATTTCAAATAGGTCTGGATTTCCCCATAGACAGGATGCTCAATCATGATATTTTGCACCCGTCCGCCATTATCAACGATAGCCAAAAGTTCGGCTTCGATATCGTCGGCCTTATGCTTGAGTTTAAAAAGGCGGTGAAAATGAGCGGGTTCATTGCTTTCTTTATAGAGATAGCCCCTATTGGTACTGATAATCGGAGCACCATCAGCCCGCAGCAGGGCAATATCCTGAACGATAATCTGGCGAGTGACATGAAATTGTTCCGCCAAAAATTGTCCGTTTAAAGGTTGCCGAGCTTCTTTTAAAAGCTCTAATACATCATTTCTTCGTTTTTTTGTCATATCTTCATTGTAAATCAAATCTCTAGAAGATTCAAGGTTTAGCGAATCTTTTTCAGAGCCTGATAGACAAATTTGGCAATGACAAAGTCCACCATGCTATGAACGATTGTACCAAATCCAACTAAACCGAAGAGGATATAGAAGGCATTTGCCGGATAGGCTGTTGTCGTATAAAAGAGAATGCAGACCACTACCTCACCAAAGGCATGAATCAGGGCCAGCACGAAATTAAAGATCCAGGTCGTTTTCTGATTGTCCAATATGCCAGGATGCTTTTGCAGGTAAAGAGCTCCGATAGTACCGAAGAGTAGGTGAGACAGGGCTCTCAGGGTGATGATGAAAGGAAGACCGGACATGAAAAATCCGATGGTAGAGCCGAGAACGACAATCACTGTCATGAGTGGTGAGATGAACATAGCCAGAAAGATTGCAACGTGGCTGGCTAAAGTGAAGGAAGCAGGCGGAATGACAATCTTAATCGGCATAACCAGCGGAATAACGATGGCTAGGGCAGTCAAGAAAGCGGTCAGTGTCATAAACTGATTTTTGGATGTTGGTTTCATAATAAACTCCTTTTAGTTACTGTATATACACTAGAATAGTACATTGTTTTGTCATAAAAGTCAAGAAAGTTTTTTAAAAACAAGTGATTTTCTTTGTCCATTTGTCAAATAAGATAAAATATCGTATAATAAGACGGTAAAATATGGCTGTCATTCGGTTCTTATTTTTTTCTGAATGTCTGTCCACTTATAAGGAGAAATGATTTAATGAATAATTTACCAAATTGCCCAAAATGTAACTCAGAATACGTTTATGAAGATGGTGTCCTCTTGGTTTGTCCAGAATGTGCCTATGAATGGGATCCTGCAGAAGTTGCAGCAGGAGAAGCTGGTCCAGTGGCTATTGATGCGAACGGCAACCAGTTGGCCGATGGTGATACAGTTACCTTAATCAAGGACTTGAAAGTCAAGGGTGCTCCTAAGGATCTCAAACAAGGAACGCGCGTGAAAAATATCCGCATCGTCGAAGGCGACCACAATATTGACTGTAAGATTGACGGATTTGGTGCTATGAAGCTCAAGTCAGAATTTGTCAAGAAAATCTGAGAAGCGCTATGAATAAAAAAGTAATTCTTGCTTATCGCCTTCTTCTTCTGGTTTTGGCCTTTGTAGGAGTCTATCTGGAAATTGCTAAACTTGGCGTGGGAATGCTAATGTACTACACGGTCTTGTCTAATCTTCTGGTTCTATTATTCACCGCCTATCTCATTTTTAGAATGTGGACGGACAATAACTGGGAGAGTTCCAAGCTGTTGCGCGTGAAGGGCGGCGTGACCATGTGTATCATGATTACCTGCGTGGTCTATCACCTGCTCCTAGCTCCGATTGCGACCGATTTTTATCGGCTGGAAAATTTCCTTTGCCATTATATTGTGCCTCTCATGTTTTTCTTTGATACTCTTGTATTTGATAAAACTCGGCAGTATCGTTGGTTTGATCCCATTTCTTGGACAAGTGTTCCGCTGATTTACATGATTTTTGCCCTTATTAACGGCTTTTTCTTGAAAATTGATATTCCCAATGCCAAGGATAAACCCTTTCCCTACTTTTTCCTTAATGTCTATAAGCACGGTTGGCCTTATGTTATCAAGATGTGCTTGATTATCTTTGTGGCCTATCTGGTCTTTGGTTTTATTTTTTACGGAATCAAATCTATTTCATTTTCAAAGAAGAAAGCTTAGAGTATTATAGTAGGAAATAGAAAACAGATGTTCTCTGTTTTTTATTTTGTTGAAATGGATTAGCAATTTATCGTGAAAAAAGTTCATTTTTTTCTTGAAATGGAATTGAAATTGTGGTATAGTTATAAACAATTAAATAGTCCTTTAATTCTATCCAGAGAGATAGGCAAGGAGCAAAGTAAAAATGATGGGTGGAGTGTGACAAGTGCGTCTTGTTTCAGCCTATCTCTATTTTCTGAGGTCTCCTTGCAAAAGGAGGCTTTTTTAATGTTTTTAGGAGGTTTAGATGAAGACAAAGGAAGTTGTCGATGAGATCACCATGAATCGTGCCATCACGCGAATCACCTATGAAATCATCGAGCGCAACAAGGATTTAAGCCAAATCGTTTTGGCAGGCATTAAGACCAGAGGTGTCTTCATTGCCAAACGCATTCAGCAACGACTGGCTCAGCTTGAGAAAATTGAGATTCCAGTTTGCGAAGTGGATACAAAGCCCTTCCGAGACGATATCAAGGTCAAGGAAGACACGACAGTGATTCCAGTTGACATTACTGATCGCGAAGTGATTATCGTTGACGATGTGCTCTATACAGGCCGGACTATCCGCGCAGCCATTGATAATCTTGTCAGCAATGGGCGGCCATCACGCGTCAGCCTCGCTGTTCTAGTGGACCGCGGGCACCGTGAGTTGCCGATTCGGGCAGACTATGTTGGCAAAAATATTCCAACGAGCCACCTTGAAGAGATTATTGTTGAAATGACTGAAAAAGATGGTCAGGACCGAGTTCTGATTGTAGAGGAGGAGACAAGATGAGTCAAGAAGTTAAATACGATGTCCATGATATGCCAAAACCTGGATTACTCTTAGGACTTTCATTCCAGCATTTATTCGCCATGTTTGGGGCGACAGTGTTGGTTCCGATTCTGGTGGGAATTGACCCAGCAGTAGCCCTGTTTTCAAGTGGTTTGGGAACGCTGGCTCACTTGACAGTGACCAAGTACAAAATCCCTGCTTATATGGGTTCCAGCTTTGCTTATATCGCTGCCATGCAAATCTTAATGAAGACAGATGGGATTGCTGCGGTTGCGCAAGGTGCTATCACGGGTGGTTTGGTCTACTTCATCGTGGCCCTCATCGTGAAATTCGCAGGGAACGCCTGGATTGATAAGATTTTGCCACCAGTAGTGGTAGGGCCTATCATCATGGTGATTGGTCTGAGTCTGGCGGGCACAGCCGTTGGCGATGTGATGTATAAGACCGTTGGAGACCAGAAGGTCTACGACATCACCTACTTTGCTATCGGGATGGTAACCCTTCTCTGTGTTATTCTCTTTAACATCTACGGTAAGAAAATCGTTGGTATTATTCCAGTTCTGCTGGGCTTGATTGTTGGCTATATCTTCGCTCTGATTGTCGGAGCGGTGACAGGTCAGGAGATTATCTCTTTTGCCAACGTGACAAAAGCTTCTTGGTTCCACGTTCCGCCGATGAATCTTCCGTTTATAGATTATGATTTTAAATTATATCCAAGTGCAATTCTAACAATGGCACCGATCGCCTTTGTAACGATGACAGAGCACTTTGGGCATGTAATGGTTCTGAATAGCTTGACAGGCAAGGATTTCTTTAAAGAGCCTGGTTTGGATAAGACTTTGGCTGGGGATGGTCTAGCTCAGGTCATCGCAGGTATCTTTGGTGCTCCGCCAGTAACCAGCTACGGTGAAAATATCGGGGTTATGGCGCTCAATAAAATCTACAGCGTTTATGTGATTGCTGGTGCTGCTGTATTGGCTATTGTCATGAGTTTTGTTGGGAAAGTGTCTGCCCTGCTCCAATCAATTCCAAGTCCAGTTTTGGGTGGCATTTCCATCGCCCTCTTCGGGGTAATTGCTTCCAGCGGTTTGAAAATTCTGATTGAAGCCCAAACCAATTTTGACAACAAAAAAAACCTGCTGATTGCCAGTGTCGTTCTGGTATCTGGTATCGGTGGTCTGACCCTGCAACTATCAGGTCTGCAAGTTTCAGGAGTTGCCTTGTCAACTGTTCTCGGAATTGCCCTCTACCTCATCCTGCCAGAACCTAAAAATTAGGCTGACGAGATTGCTACATTTGTCCAAAGTTTTTAATAAAAAAGGAGTATAACATCATGTCATCAAATCAAATCGCACTTAAAAATCTTGTATCTATGGAACACCTTACGAACGAAGAAGTAATGGCCCTGATCAAGCGCGGGATTGAATTTAAAAACGGCGCAAAGGTTCATTATGATGAGCAGCATATCGTTGCAAACCTCTTCTTTGAATCTTCAACTCGGACTCACAAGGCTTTTGAAGTAGCAGAATTAAAACTTGGATGCGACCTGCTTGACTTTGATGTCAAGACAAGCTCAGTCAACAAGGGAGAAACCTTGTACGACACGATTTTGACTATGTCAGCTCTCGGTGTAGATGTCTGTGTCATCCGTCACCCTGAGGTCGATTACTATAAAGAATTGATCGAAAGCCCAACGATTACAACTTCTATCGTAAATGGTGGTGATGGTTCTGGTCAGCACCCGAGCCAAAGTTTGCTTGACTTGATGACAATTTACCAAGAATTCGGACATTTTGATGGTTTGAAAGTAGCCATCGCTGGTGACCTTGATCACTCTCGTGTAGCCAAGTCTAATATGCAAATCTTGAAACGTCTTGGCGCGGAGCTCTTCTTTGCTGGTCCAGATGAGTGGAGAAGTGCGGAATTTGCTGACTATGGTAAATTCGTAACGATTGACGAAGTGATTGACCAAGTGGATGTCATGATGTTCCTGCGCGTGCAGCATGAGCGCCATGACTACAACTCCATTTTCTCTAAGGAGAATTATCATAAACTCCACGGTTTGACGCAAGAGCGCTATGATCGTATGAAGGACACTGCGATCCTGATGCACCCAGCGCCTGTCAATCGCGATGTTGAAATTGCAGACCATTTGGTTGAAGCTCCAAAATCTCGAATTGTAGAGCAAATGACAAATGGCGTCTTTGTCAGAATGGCAATCATTGAGGCTGTTCTCAAGGGACGCAATTAATCTCAGAATGTAGCTTGTGAGTAGGCTTGGACTCAAGAAGAGTCTGCCTACTCCTTTTTTAAACTTAACCTTAAAAACTTATAAAAAAACAAATGTTAAAATCAAAAGAACTACTCGAAATCATGTTTTCTGAGTAGTTCTTTTGATTTATGCATTGCTGGATTTTGCAAAGATTCTTGGGATGACTTTTTTGAGTTGTGGGATGAAGACGAGGCTGACCCCAATAACGATGAGGCGGTCTGCATAGTCGGTTAGCGCTTGGACGATGATGGTGCTGGTGACCAGATCTAGGCCGAATCCATGTAAGCCCTGAACGATAATACTAGAGCCGCTTGGGGTAATTCCTTTGAAGACTATCACAGTAATCAGAGAGGCCAAAGCAGTTGCTGGCAGAGAGACTAGAACTGTTCTCCAGAGAAGATTTAGTCTTGGTTTTGAATCAGCAGTGAAAAAGACTGAGACGAGCAGAGCCAAAAGAATGGCTACTGGAGAGAAATAAATAGCAGAAATGTCCGTTGTAAAAGCGCTAATAAGAGCACTGGCAACCGCAGTTCCTACTCCCACAATAGGTCCTAAAATGAGGCTAGCCAATATCGTTCCAAAAGTATCCAAATAAACAGGAAGTTTTAGAAAAAGGGCAATGTTAGCTCCGATATAGTTTAGAGCGATGCAGATAGCTGTAAATGTGATGGTAAATGGTGTTGTTTTTTTCATAATTTTATCCTAAATTTAAAGTTTCTAGATCTTGGCAGATGATTTCCTTTGACGTGTTGAGTATCACGGAGAGAAAATCCTGAAAGAAGAGGTGGCTGTTTACTTGGGTCAGCACCTTAGCATTGGCTTCCTTACCATAAAAATGATAGGCATCAACCAGCGTTTGTCCCATGGCAATGCCTTCCGTTGCAAGATCGACGAAGGAGTTAAAGCCTTGGCAAAGGTCTTCATGCAGGAAATGGGCAACGGCCAAGGGATCGTTGATGACACAGCCGATGATATGTTCATACTCCCAATGAAAATCCCAGTAAAAACGAGTGATTTTTCCGATAAAGTCAGCGACTTCAGGATTGATAAAACGCATATATTTCAAGAGATTAGGCGTCAAGACAATCTTTCGCGTGACATCTAGACCGACCATTTCGATCTTCTTTCCAAGTTTTTCGTAGGTTTCTTGGGCTGCATGCGGATCGCACCAGTAGTTGTACTCCGCTACGGGTGAACAGTTGCCGTGCGATTTGTAGCTGCCGCCCATGGTGACAAATCGGTCTAGATGTTGCCCAAGGTTAGGATTTTTCCTAAGAGCCAAAGCAATATTGGTCAAAGGCCCCAGTGCAATGATGGAAGCGTCACTATTTTTCTGGAAATAGTCAGCCAGAAAGTCATAAGCTGCTTGTGGCTGGGCTTGGGTGGAGCTGCTTCTTGTTATCCCGCTTTCCCCCAATCCATCCATGCCGTGGGTGTCCTGAGCGGAGACGAAGTCACGAACCAAGGGCTTGTAGGCTCCTGCATAGACTGGAATATCTAGCCGATTCAGCCTTTCTAGGATTTTAAAGGCATTTTCAAGACCAAGTTCTACTGGGACATTTCCAGCAACTATGGTCAAAGCAACGACCTCTAAGTCAGGGTGTTGCAGGGCATAGAGCAGGGCTAGGCTGTCGTCTATGCCGGGATCGCAGTCAATAATAACTTTTCTTTTCATAGGTCCTCCTTTTGAGAAATAAAATAAGGCTGAAACCTCCGTCTCAACCTCTCAGTTAGTTCTGCCAAAGTGGCAGGACACCAGAAAAAACTATGCGCAATTACATTACTTTAGAATATAAGGGTACTTAGTTTTTTATACTGGGAAGTTTGCGAACCAGTCCAAAACAAGTGTTTTGAATTATGCATTTACTATCATAAAGAAAAATCTCCTAAAAGTCAATGGGAAGGAGGACAAGAATAGTCAGTCTTTTGACTTTATGATATAATAAGTAAAATAAAAGAAATGAGGAGAATACAATGGCAAAAATAGTACAAACAGATAAAGCACCAGCAGCAATCGGACCATATGTTCAAGGAAAAATCGTTGGCAACCTTTTATTTGCAAGTGGTCAGATTCCTTTGTCACCAGAGACAGGAGAAATTGTAGGTGCAACGATTGAAGAGCAGACCCAGCAAGTTTTAAAAAATGTAGGAGCTATTTTGGAAGCAGCTGGAACAGATTTTGACCATGTGATCAAGGCAACCTGTTTCCTAAGTGATATCAATGATTTTGTGCCATTTAATGAGGTCTACAAAACGGCCTTTAAAAGCGAGTTTCCAGCTCGTTCGGCAGTAGAAGTGGCTCGCTTGCCTCGTGATGTAAAAATCGAAATCGAAGTCATTGCTGAGATCGTAGAATAAATGATTGGGACCGGGAGAAGTTTCCCGTCCTTTTTTAGAAATAAAATGTTAGACGAAGGGAGAAAGAATGGCTGAACACAAGATTCAATTAGTGATTGTGACAGGAATGAGCGGTGCCGGAAAGACTGTCGCTATCCAGTCTTTTGAGGATTTGGGTTATTTTACCATTGATAACATGCCGCCGACCCTAGTACCAAAGTTTTTGCAGTTGGTCGAAGGAACAAAGGACAATGATAAGTTGGCTCTGGTTGTTGATATGAGGAGTCGCTCCTTCTTTTTGGAGATTCAGGATATTCTGGATGAGCTAGAAAGAAGCACGGAAATTGATTTTAAAATTCTATTTTTGGATGCGGCCGACAAGGAGTTGGTGGCTCGCTATAAGGAAACTAGACGCAGTCATCCCTTGGCCGCCGACGGGCGAATTTTAGATGGTATTAAACTGGAGCGCGAACTTTTAGCTCCTCTGAAAAATCTCAGTCAAAATGTTGTAGATACGACGGAACTGACACCACGGGAGCTCAGAAAGACCATCTCTGAACAATTTTCAAACCAGGCTGATCTGCACAGTTTCCGCATCGAGGTTATGAGTTTCGGTTTTAAATATGGTTTACCTCTGGATGCGGACTTGGTTTTTGATGTGCGTTTCCTGCCAAATCCCTACTATAAACCTGAGCTGCGCAATCAGACAGGCTTGGACAAGGATGTCTTTGACTATGTCATGAACCATGCGGAGTCAGAAGAGTTTTACCAGCATTTGCTGGGCCTGATTGTGCCGATTTTGCCCGGCTATCAAAAGGAAGGAAAGTCTGTACTGACTATTGCAGTTGGCTGTACAGGTGGACAGCACCGTAGTGTGGCCTTTGCACAGCGTTTGGCGGATGATTTAGCGAAAAACTGGCCAGTTAATGCCAGTCATCGCGACAAAAATCGCCGGAAGGAAACGGTGAACCGCTCATGAGAAAACCGAGAATTACAGTTATCGGCGGCGGTACAGGAATTTCAGTCATTTTAAACAGCCTGCGGAAAAAGGATGTGGAGATCACAGCCATTGTCACAGTAGCAGATGATGGCGGCAGTTCTGGTGAGCTGCGTAAGAACATCCAGCAGCTGACGCCGCCGGGTGACTTGCGAAATGTTTTGGTCGCCATGTCTGACATGCCAAAGTTTTATGAGAAGGTCTTCCAGTATCGCTTTGCCAAAGGAGACGGCGTTCTAGCAGGTCATCCCCTTGGGAATCTGATTATTGCAGGCATTTCCGAAATGCAGGGTTCGACCTATAATGCCATGCAGCTTCTAACCAAGTTTTTCCATACAACAGGTAAAATCTACCCTTCAAGCGACACTCCACTGACTCTGCATGCTGTGTTTACTGATGGAACGGAAGTTGTCGGTGAGAGTAATTTAGCCAGTAAGGCTGGTATGATTGAGCGGGTCTATGTGACCAATACCTATGATGATGAAAAGCCTGTTGCTAGTAGAAAGGTGGTCCAGAGCATTTTAGATAGCGATATGGTGGTGCTGGGACCGGGTTCTCTCTTTACCTCCATCTTGCCAAACCTCGTAATCGAAGAAATCGGCCAAGCTATTTTAGATACTAAGGCAGAAGTAGCCTATGTCTGCAACATTATGACCCAGCGCGGCGAAACCGAGCACTTTTCAGATAGCGACCACGTTCAAGTACTGCATCGTCATTTGGGTAAAAAGTTCATTGATACTGTCTTGGTCAATATCGAGCCAGTTCCGCGTGAGTATATGAACAGCAATAAATTTGATGAATATCTGGTTCAGGTTGAGCATAATTTTCGAGGGCTGCAAGAGCAAGTTCCGCGTGTCATTTCATCGAATTTCCTTCGATTGGAAAATGGCGGAGCTTTCCATGACGGAGAGTTACTTGTGGATGAATTGATGCAGATTATACAGGTGCGCAAATGAGCTTTACAGTAAAAGTAAAAGAAGAGCTTTTAAGCTTATCTGTAAAAGACAAAAACGAGTTGGCTGCCATTATCAAGATGGCTGGTAGTTTGGGAATTTCTTCGACCGGCCTCACCTTATCCATTTCAACAGAAAATGCTAAGATTGCTCGCCATCTCTATGAGCTGCTGTCGGACCTTTATCAGGTCAAGTCAGAAATCCGCCATCATCAGAAGACTAATCTGCGCAAGAATCGCGTTTATACAGTATTTCTGGATCAGAAAGTGGAAGAAATCCTTTCTGACCTGCACTTGGCTGACTCTTTTTTTGGTATTGAGGCAGGGATTGACCAGGCTATTTTGACTGATGACGAAGCCAGTCGAGCCTACCTACGGGGAGCCTTTCTCTCAAATGGCAGCATGCGGGAGCCAGACTCAGGCAAGTACCAGCTGGAAATCCTGTCCGTTTATCTGGATCATGCTGAAGACTTGGCTGCCTTGATGCGTCGTTTTCTGCTTGATGCCAAGACCATCGAGCGCAAGAAGGGGGCTGTCACTTATCTGCAGAGAGCTGAAGACATCATGGATTTTCTCATTGTCATCGGGGCTATGGAAGCCATGGCTGAGTTTGAGTCTCTTAAGCTCATGCGGGAAGCGCGCAATGACCTCAACCGCGCTAATAATGCGGAGACAGCGAACATTGCCCGCACAGTCACAGCCAGTATGAAAATCATCAACAATATTGCTAAAATCAGTGATAATATTGGCATTGAGAGTCTACCTGTAGACCTGCAGGAGGTAGCCCAGCTTCGAATCCAACATCCAGACTACTCCATCCAGCAGTTGGCTGATAGTCTGAGTCGACCTCTAACTAAGAGTGGTGTCAATCATCGCTTGAGAAAAATCAAT
>NZ_JAPVZU010000021.1:0-23816 GCF_041432545.1 Streptococcus sp. 27098_8_113
ATTATCCGCCATAGCTCAGTTGGTAGTAGCGCATGACTGTTAATCATGATGTCGTAGGTTCGAGTCCTACTGGCGGAGTAAATGAGCATATGAGAAAAGAGCAGTTAGCTCTTTTTTCTTTCTCTCTATCGATGCTTTTGCATTGTTTTAGAATCAGAGTGTTACTATAGTTGGAGCTTGACTCTTTTCTTTTTTGTGGTATAATTAACCGGTAAAGTTTCAACCAGTTAAGAAAGGAAGCGAAGAATGGGGCATTTAGCAGAAAAAATTAATCATTTTTTGAATGAGGTTATATTGACAGCTGAGAATCAACATGAAATCTTGGTCGGCTCTTGTACGAGCGATGTGCGGCTAACGAACACGCAGGAACATATTTTAATGCTCTTGTCTCAGGAGTCCTTGACGAATTCTGATCTAGCTAAAAGACTGAATGTTAGCCAGGCTGCTGTAACTAAAGCTGTTAAGGCTTTGGTGGAGCAAAAGATGTTGGAAACATTTAAGGATAAGAAGGATGCTCGTGTGACTTTTTATCGATTGACTGATTTGGCACGACCGATTGCGGAAGAGCATCAACATCATCATGTTCATACTTTGGAGACTTACCAGAGATTGGCAGAGCAATTTTCTTCTGATCAGCAAGAAGTGATTGTGAGATTTTTGGATGGTTTGATTGGAGAAATTGGGAAATGAGATATATCACAGTGGAAAATCTGTCTTTTTACTATGACAAGGAACCTGTGTTGGAGCATATTCATTACTTTTTGGATAGTGGAGAATTTGTTACCTTGACGGGGGAGAATGGAGCTGCTAAGACGACACTTGTCAAGGCCAGTCTGGGGATTCTGCAGCCTAAGCATGGCGAGGTCCAGATTTCCAAGACCAATGAGAGAGGCAAGAAATTGAGAATTGCTTATCTTCCTCAGCAGATTGGTAGTTTTAATGCAGGTTTTCCTAGCACGGTTTACGAGTTTGTTAAGTCGGGACGTTATCCGCGCAAGGGTTGGTTTCGTCGTTTGAATGAACACGATGAGGAACATATCAAAGCCAGTTTGGAGTCGGTTGGAATGTGGGAACATCGGGACAAGAGGATTGGCTCTCTCTCTGGTGGTCAAAAGCAGAGGGCTGTGATTGCTCGTATATTTGCTTCGGATCCGGATATTTTTGTCCTAGATGAGCCGACAACAGGGATGGATGCAGGCAGCAAGGATGAATTTTACAAGCTCATGCACCATAGTGCTCATCAGCATGGGAAAGCGGTCTTGATGATTACGCACGATCCAGAGGAAGTTCGCAAATATGCTGACCGCAACATTCATCTGGTTCGGAATCAGGACTCACCTTGGCGCTGCTTCAATGTGCATGAAAGTAACAGCGGACAGGAGGTGAGTCATGCTTAATCTATTTTCCTATGATTTTATGCAGCGAGCCTTTTTAGCAGTTATTGCCATGAGCCTCTTCTCACCTATTTTAGGTACTTTCCTTATTTTACGTCGGCAGAGCCTCATGAGTGACACGCTCAGTCACGTTTCTCTGGCAGGCGTGGCCTTTGGCCTGGTTCTAGGTTTGTCACCGACCTTCACAACAGTAGTGGTAGTTATAATCGCAGCAGTCTTCTTAGAGTATCTGCGGACTATCTATAAGAATTTCATGGAAATCGGTACAGCTATTCTTATGTCAACGGGATTAGCAGTTTCCTTGATTGTTATGAGTAAAGGTAAGAGTTCTAGCTCGATGAGTCTGGACCAGTATCTATTTGGCTCTATTGTGACTATCAGTAGGGAGCAGGTGGTTTCTCTTTTTGTCATTGCTGCTGTGGTGCTTGTCTTGACTTTCCTCTTCATTCGGCCTATGTATATCTTGACCTTTGATGAGGATACGGCCTTTGTGGATGGGCTGCCTGTGCGGACTATGTCTATTCTCTTTAATATTGTGACGGGTGTTGCGATTGCCCTCATGATTCCAGCTGCGGGAGCCTTGCTGGTCTCGACCATTATGGTCCTGCCGGCTAGTATTGCCCTGCGGATTGGGAAAAATTTCAAGTCGGTTATTTTGCTGGCAAATGTCATCGGCTTCTTTGGTATGATTGCCGGACTTTATATTTCTTACTATGCAGAAACGCCAGCAAGCGCCAGCATTACGATTATCTTCGTCAGCTTGTTCTTGCTGGTCAATCTGGTCAAAAAATTTATGAAATAGGAGCATAAAATGAAAAAAATTGGTTTACTATTAGCAGGTTTACTGAGTATTTTCTTGGTAGCTTGTTCCAATCAAAAAAATGCAGATGGCAAGCTCAGTATTGTCACGACTTTTTATCCGGTTTACGAGTTTACTAAGCAGGTTGCTGGAGATGAGGCCAATGTTGAACTTCTAATCGGGGCTGGTACAGAGCCGCATGATTATGAGCCTTCAGCTAAGGCAGTTGCTACCATTCAGGATGCAGATGCCTTTGTCTATGAAAATGAAAATATGGAGACTTGGGTTCCTGATTTGCTAAAAACCTTGAAAAATAAGGAAGAAAAGGTTATCAAAGCGACTGGAAATATGCTTTTGCTGCCTGGTGGTGAAGAGGAAGAAGACCATGACCATGGGGAAGAGGGACACCATCATGAATACGACCCCCATGTTTGGCTGTCTCCAAAGCGGGCTATTAAAATGGTGGAGCACATTCGATATAGTCTGAGCAAGGCCTATCCTGACAAGAAAGCTGCTTTTGAAAAAAATGCAGCGGCTTATATCAAGAAGCTGGAAGCTTTAGACAAAGAATATGAAGCTGGTTTAGCTAACGCGAAGCAAAAGAGCTTTGTTACTCAACACGCTGCCTTTAACTATCTAGCATTGGACTATGGTTTGAAGCAGGTGCCAATTTCTGGACTTTCACCAGATAGCGAGCCATCCGCTTCACGCTTGGCTGAATTGACCGAGTATATCAAGAAAAATAAAATCAAGTATATTTACTTTGAAGAGAATGCCTCTCAGGCTTTGGCTTCTACTCTGGCTAAGGAAACAGGAGTAGAATTAGATGTCTTGAATCCGCTGGAAAGCTTGACAGAAAAGCAGACCAAGGACGGGGCAGACTATATTTCAATCATGAAGGCCAATCTCAAGGCTCTCAAGAAAACGACTGACCAAGAGGGAGCAGAGATTGCTGCTGAGAAAGAAGAAGATACTAAGACAGTCCAAAACGGCTACTTTGAAGACAGTGCCGTCAAGGATCGGACCTTATCTGACTATGCAGGCAAGTGGCAGTCTGTCTATCCTTATCTGAAGGACGGTACCTTGGACCAAGTCTTTGACTATAAGTCTAAGCTGACTGGAAAAATGACGGCAGCTGAATACAAGGACTACTATGACAAGGGCTACAAGACAGATGTTTCCAATATCAATATCACAGACAAGACCATGGAATTTGTGGTAGATGGAAAATCCAAGAAATATACTTATAAATACGTTGGTAAGCACACTCTGACCTACTCTAAGGGAAATCGTGGAGTACGATTTATGTTTGAAGCGACAGACGCAGATGCAGGTCAGTACAAGTATGTTCAGTTTAGTGATCACAATATTGCACCGACTAAGGCAGCTCATTTCCACATCTTCTATGGTGGTGAGAGCCAGGAAGCACTCTTTAATGAGTTAGAAAATTGGCCGACCTACTATCCAAGTAAGTTGACAGGTCAAGAAATTGCCCAAGAGATGTTGGCGCACTAATAGAATAAAGTAAGAAGACGGGACTATCCCGCCTTCTTTTTTACATTTTGAAAATTAGCGATAAAAATACTTGACAAATTACGATTACAAATGTAAACTAATAATAAGCTGGATTACAAATGTAAATATTAAGGAAGTGTTAAACAATGGAACAGCAAAATATGAGCCAAGCAGAATGGCAAGTGATGCGTGTGCTGTGGGCCTATCCCCATAGTCGCAGTACAGAGATTATAGCGCGGTTAGAAGCCGATTTTTCTTGGAAACCGGCAACCATCAAGACTCTTTTGAATCGTCTAAAGACCAAAGAATTTATTGCCATGGAAAAGATCGAGGGTAAGTTTTACTACGATGCTCAGATTTTAGAAGCGGACCATCTGGAAAGTACTTGGCAGGCGCTTTTTGACAATATCTGTAATACTAAACACGGAGATCTTCTGATTTCAATGATTGAGGGCAATCAGTTTAGTCAGGGGGACTTGGAGCGGCTCAGCCAAGTCATTGAGAAGAAAAGAGCTTCGGCTCCTTTGGAAATCAAATGCAACTGCCCACAAGGCCAATGTCGTTGCGGGCACGGAAAGGAGGCGCATTGATGAGCGAGAAGAAAGAATACAAGCTTTCAGGTATGACCTGCGCTGCCTGTGCTATGACGGTAGAGATGGCGGTCAAGGACTTGGAAACGGTCGAGGAGGTCAGTGTCAATCTGGCGACAGAACGTCTCAGTTTGCTGCCTAAGGCAGGATTTGACAGTCAGCAAGTGCTGGATGCTGTAGCCGAGGCTGGTTATCAGGCAGAAGAAAAAGGAAAAGACAGACCGTCTGATGTGAGTGAAGAGGCTGCAATGAAAGCTCAGGAATTGCAAAAAAAGAAACAGCAATTACTGATTCTTTTGGTTACGGCTCTGCCCTTACTTTATATTTCTATGGGAAGTATGATTGGTCTTCCTTTGCCTAGCTTCTTAGACCATATGGCGCATCCCTTGGTCTTCGTTCTGTCACAACTGCTTTTGACTTTGCCTGCTGTGTGGATTGGTCGTGGCTTTTATCAGAGAGGTTTTCGTAATCTTATCAAGCAACATCCCAATATGGATAGTTTGATTGCGGTGGGGACCAGCGCAGCGTTTCTCTACAGTCTCTACTCGGTCAGCCAGGTTTTTCTAGGTCATCATGCCTTTGTTCATCAGCTTTATTTTGAGTCTGTTGCAGTGATTATTGCCTTAGTTCTTCTGGGTAAATATCTGGAAAGTTCAGCCAAGGGAAGAACGTCTCAGGCGATTCAGTCTCTGCTTGAGCTAGTACCTAGTCAGGCGACAGTGATTCGCTATGGAGAGGCTGTGACCATTGATACAGAGGATATCCGAGTTGGAGATATTATCCGTATCAAGCCAGGGGAGCGTATGCCGGTAGATGGCCTTGTGGCGGAGGGCCAAACCTTTGTGGATGAGTCTATGATGACGGGAGAAAGTGTCCCGATTGAAAAGAAGGTCGGCGACACCATTACCAGTGCAACAATCAATCAAAATGGTAGTATTGACTATCAAGCAACTAGGGTGGGTTCGGATACGACCTTAGCTCAGATTGTTAGATTAGTGGAAGAAGCGCAGGGATCTAAGGCACCGATTGCGGCCTTAGCCGATAAGATTTCGCTCTATTTTGTCCCAGTCGTGCTAAGCTTGGCTACTTTATCCGCGCTTAGCTGGTATTTTCTAGCTGGTGAGAGTCTTAGCTTTTCCCTGTCAATCTTTATCGCAGTCCTGGTCATTGCCTGCCCTTGTGCGCTGGGATTAGCCACTCCGACAGCCATCATGGTTGGGACTGGCAAAGGGGCTGAAAATGGAATTCTGATTAAGTCTGGTCAAGCTTTGGAAGCAGCTTATCAGCTGGACACCATAGTTCTTGATAAGACTGGGACGATTACGGTTGGTAAGCCCAGTCTGACAAATCTGTTGCCCTTGAGTGATTTTAGTCGGTCTGACTTGTTGCAGCTAATAGCCAGTGCTGAGCAGCATTCTGAGCATCCTTTGGCTCAGGCTATCTTGGAAGCAGCTGAAGAGGAGGAGCTTGACTTGCTGCCTGTCAGCCATTTTGAGGCCATTGTTGGCCGAGGTTTGTCAGCTCAGGTTGAAGGTAAGCATCTTCTGGTGGGAAATGAGTCTTTGATGAAAGAAAAGAACATTGACAGCAGTGCCTTTCAAGAACAGTTGTTAGAGCTGTCCAAGGAAGGGAAGACAGCTATGTTTGTCGCAATAGATGGACAGCTAGCAGGTATTTTAGCGGTAGCCGATGAGATGAAATCCAGCAGCCTGTCGGCGGTGCAGGAGCTCCAGTCTATGGGACTAGAAGTCGTCATGCTGACAGGAGATCGTGAAGAAACAGCGACAGCTATTGCCCAGAAAGCTGGAATCCAAAAAGTTATCGCTGGTGTATTGCCAGATGGTAAGGCCACTGCTATCAAGAACTTACAGGAAGCTGGGAAAAAACTGGCTATGGTAGGAGACGGTATCAATGACGCACCAGCTCTGGTACAGGCAGATGTTGGAATTGCCATCGGATCAGGTGCTGATGTAGCTATTGAGTCCGCAGATGTAGTGCTTATGCATAGTGATTTGCAGGATGTAGTCAAGGCTATCAAGCTCAGCCAGGCGACCATCCGCAATATCAAAGAAAATCTCTTTTGGGCTTTTGCCTACAATACACTAGGCATCCCGATTGCTATGGGTCTGCTGCATCTTTTTGGCGGCCCCTTGCTCAATCCTATGTTGGCTGGTCTGGCCATGAGCTTAAGCTCCGTGTCAGTTGTGGCCAATGCTCTGCGTCTAGGACGCTTTAAATTTTAAAATGAAGGAATATACGGAGGAATAAACCTATGAAACAAACAGTTCAATTAGAAAATTTATCTTGTCAAAATTGTGTCAAACACGTCACCCAGCACTTCCTATCTATGGAGGGAGTGTCAGATGTGACAGTAGATCTGGACAAGCAGACAGCAGAAGTTATTGCGGATAGATCCTTGAGTGTAGAGGATTATCAGGTGGCTTTGAGCAAAACCATCTATAAAGTCTTAGGGGTGCAGGATAGCTGAGCCAACTTGTAAAATAGGCTGAAAAAGTCTATAATATTAGTAATCATTTATTGGATAAGGAGAAAGCCATGAAGCAGAAAATAGTCTATCCTTTGTTATGTTGCTTAGCTCTATCGACTTTGGCAGCCTGCTCTAGTAAGTCAGTTAATTCTACTCAGACAAGTTCGAGTACTACTCAGGAATCTTCTCAAGTAGCTTCTAGCCAGAGTGTTGCAGAATCGTCTTCTTCTGCTGCAAGCAGTCAAAGCTCAGCAGAAGCTAGTTCAGAAAAGACGCAAGAGGAGAAAAAATCAATGGATATTTCGGCCTTGGCCAATGGAGACTACTCCAGTGTGAAAGGAACCTGGCAGAATGCTGCTGGTCACCAGCTGGTGTTCAATGATAAAGGGTTAGTTTCTGATAGCTATGAGCTGTATGGAGCATCGTTAACGGATTATGGAACGGCTTCTGGCGGTGTGTACGGTGGTGAGACCGGAGGTTTCTTGCTAGAATTCATTCCAAAAGGTGTCAAGCTTGCGAATAAAGAAAATTTCCAAGATAGCTCAGATGCCAGCCAAGATCGTCTGTGGACGGGAGTTGGGATGAATAGCTTTGATGAACAAGGTCAATTTTATTATCGTGTTACTAACTAGTCGTGTAGGATAGAAATTTTCTATCCTATTTTTGTTTTAAAAGAGTAGTTAGTTGAAATATGATAAAAAATTGTGCAAACGTTTGAATAAATGCTTGAAATAATAATTAAAAAAGGATATAATATTTTTATGAAAGCGCTTTGAAATTTTTAGGGATTTCAAAGGCAACTATTTTCACATAAAGTAAAGGGGAACTTATGGTTGAGTTAAATCTGAAAAACATTTATAAAAAGTATCCAAATAGTGAGCACTATTCTGTTGAAGACTTTAATTTGGACATCAAGGACAAGGAATTTATCGTTTTCGTCGGTCCGTCAGGATGTGGGAAATCCACAACGCTGCGTATGATTGCGGGTCTTGAGGATATCACAGAAGGAACAGCGTCAATTGACGGCAAAGTGGTCAATGACGTGGCGCCGAAAGACCGCGATATTGCCATGGTCTTCCAGAACTATGCCCTCTATCCGCACATGACAGTCTATGACAACATGGCTTTCGGATTGAAACTGCGCAAGTACAGCAAGGAAGATATCGACAAACGTGTGCAAGAAGCGGCTGAAATCCTTGGTTTAAAAGAATTCTTGGAGCGTAAACCAGCAGACCTTTCTGGTGGTCAACGTCAGCGTGTTGCCATGGGACGGGCCATCGTGCGTGATGCAAAGGTTTTCCTAATGGATGAGCCTTTGTCAAACTTGGATGCTAAATTGCGTGTGTCTATGCGTGCTGAGATTGCCAAAATCCATCGTCGTATCGGAGCAACAACCATCTACGTTACCCACGATCAGACAGAAGCCATGACACTGGCTGACCGCATTGTTATCATGTCAGCAACCAAGAATCCTGCTGGAACTGGAACCATTGGTCGAGTGGAACAAATCGGTAGTCCACAAGAAGTTTATAGAAATCCAGTCAACAAGTTTGTGGCGGGCTTCATTGGTAGCCCAGCGATGAACTTTATCACTGTGACGCTTGAGGGGAATGAAATCGTTGCTTCTGGATTACGTTTGACTGTGCCAGAAGGAACACTGAAGGTTCTGCGTGAGAAGGGTTATGACGGCAAGAAATTGATCTTTGGTATTCGTCCAGAAGACATTAATACAGAACCTGCTTTCCTAGAAACTTTCCCAGACTCTGTGGTTCATGCGACTATTTCTGTCTCTGAGCTTTTGGGTGCTGAGTCTCACCTATACTGCCAAGTTGGCGACAGTGAGTTTATCGCGCGTGTAGATGCTCGTGACCACTTGGAGACAGGTGTTGGAATTGACCTTGGTTTCGACTTGAACAAGGCGCATTTCTTTGATTTCGAAACAGAGAAAACAGTTTATTAAAATATGAGTTAGAAAAAGATAGTCCGCAAGCTAAACGGAATACATTTGGTCTGCGGACTATCTTTTCTTTATTTTGCTTTTCCGATAAGAATGGTAGCTGCAATGGTCACTTGGGTGAGGTCAGTCCAGTCGATCTGGTCTTGCTCGACATGAAAGAGCAGCGGTGTCATTGCTAAAAGAGCTGCTCGGCTTTCGGCAGTCAAGGACTGGCTGGACTCGACAGTAATCTCGGAGATTATATCGAAGTGTTCTTGGAAATGCTGAATGACTTCTTGGTTAGAGTAATCCTTGTTGCTGAGCTGTCTAGCGGCTTTTTGGCGAATTTCTTGAAGATGGTGCTCAGTGGGGATGACCTTGATGAGGAGGGCATTGTCAGACATGACTCTCTGAAATTCCTGATAATTGGCTGGAGAAAAGATGTCTAAAATGATGTCCATGCTGGCATCTTGTAGCGGTAGATTGGCCAAATCACCGACGAACCAATTGACTGCGAAAGAGCTGTCACTCTTGGCTGCTAGCTGGATAGAATCTTTTGAAATATCGAAGGCATAGAAGGTTTTTTTGGAATGGATTTCTTGGAGTTTGCGAGAGTAGAAGCCTTCGCCGCAGCCAATATCTAAGACTGTTTTGGCAGTTTCTGAGTTAGCAAGTAAGCTCGAGACAGCCTCTAAGATAGCTTGGTAGAATCCAGCTTCTAAAATCAACTGCCGATTCTGAAAACTTATCTTATCGTAGTCTTTGGGCTGCTTGATTTGAGGTGCTAGATTTACATAGCCAAACTTGGCCAAGTCATAAGAATGCCGGTGGTGACATTTGAGGCTGTTTTCCATCAGCTGTAATTCTTCCTTGCAGATGGGACAGGCAAAGGCGGTCGCTGTGGCAAAGCGAGCGAGTTTTGGTTTCAAGTTTGTATTCATAGTTTTAAGTCTAGCAAAAGTGAATCTTGAAATCAAGATTTGCTTCAATTTTCTTGATACAAAATGAAGAAATATAAAAGGATACCCTGTAGGAGTATCTATGATTGCTTTTGAACTTAATTTTATATATAATGATTACAAAGGAGGAAATCAATATGTTAAAAGAAGCATTAACAGTGGCAAAGATTGCTAAAAAATCAGGTCTCTTTTTAGGAGGCTTAGCATTTGGTACAATTGGTTTGAAGGTTCTAGCAAGCAAAGAAGCTAAAAAAGGTTATTCTAGGGCCTTGGCTAAAGCCTACAAATTGAAAGATGAACTGGATGCATCTGTTTCTGTTGTAAAACAACACGGTGATGATGTTTTACAAGACGCTAAATATTTATACGAACAGGAAAAGAAAGAAGAACAACTAGATAGCCTGACAGGTGAATAATATGTCTTTTAAAGTGCTACATAGAGGATACCAACATATCCGATTATCATCCTCTTTTTCACTGACCTTGGATATTCAAGATTATCTTCGTTCCTTGGCTAGAGATGAAAAAGGGATCGACTCTATTCAGTTTTATATAGATCAGCAGCACTTTACTCTACGTATGAAAGAGGGCTTCTCTGTATTAGAAAATGCAGAGGCCTTTTTAAAAAGAATTGATAAGGGGAAAGTTTCGGACTTGATGACTCTTCCCATTCGTAGAGAAGAGAGTGCTTATTCTATTGTTTCAGGTGCAGCGGTTAAGCGTGTACTTTTTCGTAGTTTTGTGCCGTATCCTATTCGCTATATATGGACTTGTTATCAGGCTTTTGGCTATATTAGAGAAGCCTATCAAACACTAGCGCGTAAGGAACTAACGATGGAAGTCTTGGACTGTTCGGCCATTTTATTGTCCTTGTTTATGAACCAATCCAAGACAGCTAGTAATATCATGTTTATGCTTGATTTAGGGAATTGTCTGGATCAGTGGTCTTTGAAAAAAACAGCGACAGATTTGGAACAGAGCCTTCTTGCTAAAGAAAGTGATGTCTTCTTAGTGCAGGGTGACATGGTCATCAGCATCAAGAGCTCTGATGTTCAAGTAGGCGATGTATTAGTTGTCTCCCAAGGGAATGAAATCTTGTTTGATGGCCAAGTGGTTTCAGGATTAGGAATGGTCAATGAAAGTTCCTTGACCGGCGAGAGCTTTCCAGTTGAAAAAAGAGAAGCCGATCTCGTTTGTGCTAATACTGTCTTAGAGACTGGCGAATTGCTCATTCGTGTAACGGACAACCAAATGAATAGTCGGATTTTGCAACTGATTGAGTTGATGAAGAAATCCGAAGAGAACAAGAAGACCAAACAACGCTATTTCATCAAGATGGCGGACAAGGTTGTCAAATATAACTTTTTAGGTGCTGGTCTGACTTACCTATTAACAGGTTCTTTTTCTAAGGCTATTTCTTTCTTATTGGTCGATTTCTCCTGCGCTTTGAAAATCTCTACTCCTGTAGCTTATTTAACGGCTATCAAGGAGGGTTTGAATCGTGAAATGGTGATTAAGGATGGGGATGTTCTGGAGAAATATCTGGAAGTCGATACCTTCTTATTTGATAAGACGGGGACAATCACAACTAGCTATCCTATAGTTGAAAAGGTGTTACCTTTTGGAGACTATAGTGAGGAAGATATTCTCAGAATCAGTGCCTGTCTTGAGGAGCACATCTATCATCCTATCGCTAATGCCATTGTCAAGCAAGCTGAGATAGAGGGAATTGAACATGAGGAAATGCATGGGAAACTCCAATATATTGCAAGCAAGGGAATTAAGTCCCATATTGATGGTGAATCGGTTGTCATCGGAAATTTTGTCCTGATGCAAGACGAGCAAATCAATATTAGTCCTGAACAAAATGCCCTGATCGAAGAATATAAGAATCACTACAATCTACTGTTCTTGGGCTATCGCAATGATCTTATTGGGATGTTCTGTATCCATACTCCTTTGAGAAAAGAAGCAAAAGTTGCCTTAGAAAAGCTCAAAGCTCAAGGAAAGAAACTGATTTTAGCAACAGGTGATACCTTGGTTAGAACGGAAGAACTTGTAAAAGATTTGCCGTTTGATCAAGTTTATACAGATTTGAAACCTGATGGAAAATTTGAATTGGTGCAGGAGTTACAGCAATCTGGTCATGCTGTCTTAATGGTCGGAGACGGCCTGAATGACTCGGCAGCTCTAACCCTTGCGGATATTGGTGTTGTGATGAATGAAAGTGCAGATATTTCTAAGCAAATGAGCGATATATTATTATTAGATAATCGCTTGGATTTCTTCCAAGAGTTGGATTCGCTATCATCATCTTTGCAAATACTCATCAAGAAGAATATTCAAGATACCATTGTCGTAAATAGTAGTTTGATTGGCTTTGGCTTGTTTAATTGGCTCAGTCCTTCAAATCTCTCTATCTTACATAATCTAACAACCTTGCGCATTGTCTTGCGTAGTCTGTCTATTAAAAATAGATAGATGAGAGTTATTAACAGCAAAAAGGAGTTACCTTTCTCGAGGTTAACTCCTTTGTTTATAGATAAATGTTGAACAGTTTAGTAAGTCAATACAAAGTATTTCTTCTTACCACGGCGGATAACAGTTAGTTCGTTTTCGAGCTTGTCTGCGTCACTCAAGACATAGTCCAGATCTTGGATGCGGTCGCCGTTGATATAGATAGCTCCGTTTTGCACATCTTCGCGAGCTTGGCGTTTTGAGTTGACCACACCAGCTGATACGAGGATTTCGACAATGTTAAGGTTTTCGTCAGCTTGTACTTGGTAGTTTGGCACGCCACGAAGTCCTTGTTTGAGTTCCTTGACAGAAAGATTTTTGATATTTCCAGCAAAGAGTTGCTCGGTAATATTGAGGGCTTCCTTGTAGGCCTCTTCGCCGTGAACAAGAGTTACCACTTCACGAGCGAGGACTTTTTGAGCCAAGCGTTCGTGTGGAGCTGCTTCAAATTGCTTACGGATGTCTTCAATCTCATCGAGCGACAAGAAAGTAAAGATCTTCAAGAAGCGAATAGCGTCAGCATCCATAACATTCATCCAGAATTGGTACATTTCGTATGGAGAAGTCTTGTCGGCATTGAGCCAGACCGCGTTTCCTTCTGATTTACCAAATTTCTTACCAGTCGCATCAGTGATAAGGGGAACAGTAATAACGTGACCTGTCTTGTCAGCCTTACGACGAAGCAATTCGGTACCAGCTGTCATATTTCCCCATTGGTCAGAACCACCGATTTGCAGAGTTACGTTATGTTCTTTGTTAAGGACAAAGAAGTCGTAACCTTGCATGATTTGGTAAGCAAACTCTGTGTAAGAAATCCCTGTTTCAATCCGTTTTTTTACGGATTCCTTGCTCATCATGTAGTTGACAGTGAAGTATTTACCAACATCACGGAGGAAGTCAATGAAGCTGATGCTGCCAAACCAGTCGTAGTTGTTGACCATGATAGCCTTGTTTTCGCCATTTTCAAAGTCAAGAAAGCGTGACAGTTGGCCTTGGATAGACTGAACCCAGCCATCGACAGTTTCCTTGGTTTGCAGGCTACGCTCCGCATCTTTAAAGGATGGGTCACCAATCAGACCCGTTGCACCACCGACGAGAGCATAAGGTTTGTGACCAGCTAACTGTAAGCGGCGACTGGTCAAAATAGCTACCAAGTGACCTAAGTGCAGACTGTCCGCTGTTGGATCGTATCCAGTATAATAAGAGACCTGCCCTTCTTCTAAGGCTTTACGCAAAGCTTCTTCATCAGTCGTTTGAAAAATCAAACCACGCTCTTTTAGCTCATCAAAAATGTGCATAGTTGTCTCTCCTTTTCTAAGATAGCAAAGGATTTTGCCCTTGCTCAAGTATTTTTTGTTTTATCCCTCTATTGTATCACAAACGCGACAAATAGCAATGAGTAGCTAGAAAATAATTCCCGCAAAAGCGCTAGAATTAGCTCTTTCTTGATATAATCTGCTGATGTTTGCTATAATAGTCGATAAGGAGAATCTATGTTGAAAGAATTTATAAAAAAGTTAAGGCAGTTTGGTAAGGGGGAGCCCTCACCTGCTAAGACGTCTAAGCCAAAAGGAGAGACATGGTCGGTACTTGATATTGTTTCCGTTATTTTCCGGACAGTAAAACTACTCTTAAATGTCGCTTTTGTGTTTATCTTTTTTGGAATAGTATTGGGGGCTGGACTCGGATTGGGCTATGCCGCCAGCCTTTTTAGTGATGTCTCCGTGCCGAAGCAGGAGGAGCTGGTAAGTCAGGTCAATAAAATTTCTGGGATTTCGAAGCTGACCTATGCTAACGGAGAGTTGATTTCTGAAATCGATAATGATTTGTTGCGGGTCCCAGTTGCCAGCGATGCGATTTCGGATAATGTCAAAAATGCTATCATTGCGACGGAAGATGAAAACTTTGAAACTCACAATGGTGTTGTGCCCAAGGCGGTTCTGCGGGCAACCTTGGGTTCTGTAGTTGGAGTTGGTTCATCCAGCGGGGGCTCGACTTTGACTCAGCAGTTGATCAAGCAGCAGGTCGTGGGAGATGCTCCGACTTTCAAGCGGAAGGCAGTAGAGATTGTTGATGCCTTGGCTTTGGAACGCTATATGTCTAAGGATGACATTCTGACTGCTTATTTGAATGTGGCACCTTTTGGTCGGAATAACAAAGGACAAAATATTGCTGGAGTGGAAGAAGCAGCTCAAGGGATTTTTGGTGTATCAGCCAAGGATTTGAGTATTCCGCAGGCTGCTTTTATTGCTGGATTGCCTCAGAGTCCGATTGTTTATTCGCCCTATGCCTCTGATGGTAGCATGAAGAGTCCAGATGATATGGCTTTAGGTCTAGAGCGGGCTCGGAATGTTTTGTATAATATGTACCGTACAGGTCGACTGAGTGAGGCAGACTATCAGCAGTACAAAGACTATGATCTGACGCAAGATTTTAAATCGACTGAGAGCCTTCAAAAGAGCTCGCATAGTTACCTCTACCATACAGCTTTTTCAGAAGCGCAGACGGCCATGTATCAGTATTTGATTCAGCGGGACAATGTATCCCAGCAAGAATTAAAAAATAATGCAACGGTTGAAGCTTATCAAGAGTTGGCTCGAAAAGAGCTGAGCGAGGGTGGCTATACGGTCACGACCACTATCAATCATTCCATTCATCAGGCGATGCAGAATGCTGTTGCCAACTACGGTGGTCTCTTGGATGATGGGACAGGAATGGTCGAGGTTGGAAATGTTCTTCAGGACAATAAAACAGGAGCCATTATTGGTTTTGTCGGTGGTAGAGACTATAGTTCTAATCAAAACAACCATGCTTTTGATACGGAAAGATCTCCTGGTTCGACTATCAAGCCGATTTTAGCTTATGGGATTGCCATTGACCAAGGGCTGATGGGAAGTGCAAGTGTCCTTTCCAATTATCCGACGAACTTCTCTAGCGGTGAGCCGATTATGCACGTGGATAGTCGCGGGACAGGCATGATGGACCTGCAGGAAGCCCTCAATACTTCTTGGAATATTCCAGCTTATTGGACCTATCGTGCACTTCGCGAGAAGGGTGTGAATGTCCGAGGCTATATGGAAAAAATGGGCTACCATATTGACAACTATGATATTGAAAGTCTACCAATGGGTGGGGGCATCGAGGTTTCGGTTGCCCAGCACACCAACGGTTTCCAGACCTTGGCGAATAATGGCTCTTACCAAGAAAAGTATATGATTGATAAGATCACAGCTCCTGACGGCAAGGTGGTTTATGAGCATAAGGCAAAACCAGTTCAGGTTTACTCGCCTGCTACTGCAACGATTATGCAAAGCTTGATGCGAGGTGTGCTCAACTCTGGTGCAACTACGACCTTTAAATCAAGGATTAGTCAAGTGAATGGTACCTTGGCAGGCGCAGACTGGATTGGCAAGACAGGTACAACCAACAGCAATGGTGATATGTGGCTCATGCTTTCCACTCCAAGGATGACCCTTGGAGGCTGGATTGGTCATGATGACAATACTTCTATGGCTGCCCTAACAGGCTACAATAATAATGCGGCCTATATGGCCTATCTAGCCAATGCCATTTATGAGGCGGATCCAAATGCCTGGGGAATCGGAGAGAAATTCAATCTTGATTCGAGCGTTATCAAGTCTGATGTTCTCAAGTCTACTGGAGAAAGACCAGGAACCGTCACAATCAACGGTCGCTCCATCAATCTAAGCGGTCCGACTGTTCCTAGCTACTGGGCTAAGAATGGCGCTCCAACGACGAGCTATCGCTTTGGTATCGGCGCATCAGATGCGGATTATCAGAGAGCTTGGGGAGCTATCTTGGGTGGCTATACCTCTAATTCTGGTTCTAACTTTAGCTCTAATCCGAATTCCAATAATGGGACTAATTCTAGCAGTAACCGGCAGGGAAACTAGGACATCAAAAACGGCTTTTCAACTTTTCAGAAAGAAGAGGAAAGCCTTGCAATTTCTAGATAAATACGGTATAATAGTATCAATAATTTGTCGTGTGCTTTAATTGAAATATTGTCCGATTAAAGCTTGCAGCAGTTAAATCAAACTTTTTATAAGTCAGATTTAGCTGCTCTTTTTGTGTCTATTTTTCAGAATTCTAGGATTTGTAACGCAAACTTAAAGATTCTAAAAACTTAGCAAAAAGGACTGATTGTAGCTGTTTTGACGAGAGTCAATGGCGTAGAAGGGGTCTCCCCTTGGTAAGAGTGAAGAAGAGTGTGATATGAGAGGCAGATGGTTGTTATTTCAATAATCGGTAAATCTCAATTCTCTCCGATTCCCTCCCTCTGTACATTATAAAAAAGGAGTTAGAAACTTGGCAGGACATGACGTTCAATACGGGAAACATCGGACCCGTCGTAGTTTTTCAAGAATTAAAGAAGTTCTTGATTTACCAAACTTGATTGAAATTCAAACAGACTCGTTTAAAGATTTCTTGGACCATGGTTTGAAAGAAGTCTTCGAGGATGTGCTTCCTATTTCAAACTTTACCGACACCATGGAACTGGAATTTGTCGGCTATGAAATCCGTGAGCCTAAATATACGCTGGAAGAAGCTCGTATCCACGATGCTAGCTACTCAGCGCCAATCTTTGTGACTTTCCGTTTGATTAACAAGGAAACTGGTGAAATCAAGACGCAGGAAGTCTTCTTTGGCGACTTCCCAATCATGACTGAAATGGGAACCTTCATCATCAATGGTGGTGAGCGGATTATCGTGTCTCAGTTGGTGCGTTCGCCAGGGGTTTACTTCAACGATAAAGTTGATAAAAATGGTAAAGTTGGCTACGGCTCAACTGTTATTCCTAACCGCGGAGCTTGGTTGGAGCTAGAAACAGACTCAAAAGATATCGCCTATACTCGTATTGACCGGACTCGTAAAATTCCATTTACTACTTTGGTTCGTGCGCTTGGTTTCTCAGGTGATGATGAGATCTTGGACATCTTTGGTGACAGCGACTTGGTGCGCAATACCATTGAAAAAGATATTCACAAGAACCCAATGGACTCTCGTACGGATGAAGCTCTGAAAGAAATCTATGAGCGTCTTCGTCCAGGTGAGCCTAAGACGGCTGAAAGCTCACGTAGCTTATTTGTGGCACGTTTCTTTGATCCACATCGCTATGACTTGGCTGCAGTTGGTCGTTACAAGATTAATAAGAAGCTCAACATCAAGAATCGCCTCCTCAATCAAACATTAGCAGAACATCTAGTAGATGCTGAAACAGGTGAAATTCTTGTTGAAGCTGGTACGGTTATGACTCGCAGTGTGATTGACAGCATTGCAGAGCAACTGGACAATGGTTTGAACAAGATCACTTATATTCCAAACGACTCAGCTGTCTTGACAGAGCCTGTGGAATTGCAGAAGTTCAAGGTTGTTGCACCAAGCGATCCAGATCGTGTTGTGACCATCATTGGCAATGCGAACCCATCTGACAAGGTTCGGACTGTAACACCAGCTGATATTTTGGCTGAAATGAGCTATTTCCTCAACTTGGCAGAAGGTATCGGCCGTGTGGATGATATTGACCACTTGGGGAACCGTCGTATTCGTGCGGTTGGTGAGCTTTTGGCCAACCAAGTTCGTCTGGGACTTTCTCGGATGGAACGTAATGTTCGCGAACGGATGAGCGTTCAGGACAATGAGGCTCTCACACCGCAACAAATCATTAACATCCGTCCTGTAACTGCTGCTATTAAAGAATTCTTTGGTTCTTCACAGTTGTCACAGTTCATGGACCAACACAATCCACTGTCTGAGCTTTCTCACAAGCGTCGTCTGTCTGCCTTAGGACCTGGTGGTTTGACACGTGACCGCGCTGGTTATGAAGTGCGGGACGTGCACTATACTCACTATGGTCGTATGTGTCCGATTGAAACGCCTGAAGGACCAAACATCGGTTTGATCAATAACTTATCTTCTTACGGACATCTTAACAAATACGGATTTATTCAAACACCTTACCGTAAGGTAGACCGTGAAGCTGGTGTGGTAACCAACGAAATCGTTTGGCTGACAGCTGATGAGGAAGATGAATTTATCGTAGCGCAGGCAAACTCTAAGCTTAATGAAAAAGGTGGCTTTGCTGAGCCTATCGTTATGGGACGCCACCAAGGTAACAACCAAGAATTCCCATCAGACCAAGTAGACTACATGGATGTATCGCCTAAGCAGGTAGTTGCCGTGGCGACAGCATGTATTCCTTTCTTGGAAAATGACGACTCCAACCGTGCCCTCATGGGTGCCAACATGCAACGTCAGGCTGTGCCTTTGATTGATCCTAAAGCACCTTATGTCGGTACTGGTATGGAATACCAAGCAGCCCACGATTCTGGTGCGGCGGTTATTGCCCAGTATGATGGTAAGGTTACCTATGCGGATGCGGATAAGGTAGAAGTTCGTCGCGAAGATGGTTCACTAGATGTGTACCACATCCAAAAATTCCGTCGTTCTAACTCAGGAACTGCCTACAACCAACGCACCCTTGTAAAAGTTGGCGATGTCGTTGAAAAAGGCGACTTTATCGCAGACGGACCTTCTATGGAAAATGGAGAAATGGCGCTTGGACAAAACCCAATCGTTGCCTACATGACTTGGGAAGGTTACAACTTCGAGGATGCGGTTATCATGAGTGAACGCTTGGTCAAAGATGATGTCTACACATCTGTTCACTTGGAAGAATACGAATCAGAAACCCGCGATACAAAGCTTGGGCCTGAAGAAATCACTCGCGAAATTCCGAATGTCGGTGAAGATGCCCTTAAAGACCTTGACGAGATGGGTATTATCCGTATCGGTGCGGAAGTTAAGGAAGGCGATATCCTTGTAGGTAAAGTGACACCTAAGGGTGAAAAAGACCTTTCAGCTGAAGAGCGCCTCTTGCACGCTATCTTCGGCGATAAGTCTCGTGAAGTACGTGACACCTCGCTTCGTGTACCACACGGTGCCGATGGTGTCGTTCGCGATGTGAAGATCTTTACCCGCGCTAATGGTGATGAGCTACAATCAGGTGTTAACATGTTGGTGCGTGTCTACATCGCTCAAAAACGTAAGATCAAGGTCGGAGATAAGATGGCCGGACGTCACGGAAACAAAGGGGTTGTATCCCGTATCGTTCCTGTGGAAGATATGCCATACCTTCCAGACGGAACCCCAGTTGATATCATGTTGAACCCACTTGGGGTGCCATCACGTATGAATATCGGTCAGGTTATGGAACTCCACCTTGGTATGGCAGCTCGTAACTTGGGCATCCACATTGCGACACCAGTCTTTGACGGAGCAAGCTCAGAAGATCTCTGGTCTACAGTTCGTGAAGCTGGTATGGATAGCGATGCTAAGACGATTCTTTATGATGGCCGTACTGGTGAGCCATTTGATAACCGCGTTTCTGTCGGTGTCATGTACATGATCAAGCTCCACCACATGGTTGACGATAAGCTCCATGCCCGTTCAGTTGGTCCATACTCAACCGTTACCCAACAGCCACTCGGAGGTAAAGCTCAGTTTGGTGGACAACGTTTCGGGGAAATGGAAGTTTGGGCCCTAGAGGCTTACGGTGCGTCAAACGTACTTCAAGAAATCTTGACTTACAAGTCTGACGATATCAACGGACGTTTGAAAGCTTATGAAGCGATTACCAAAGGGAAACCAATTCCAAAACCAGGTGTGCCAGAATCCTTCCGAGTTCTTGTGAAAGAATTGCAATCTCTTGGTCTTGACATGCGTGTCCTTGACGAAGATGACCAAGAAGTAGAATTGCGTGACTTGGATGAGGATATGGATGAAGATGTGATCCATGTGGACGATCTGGAAAAAGCACGTCAAAAACAGGCTCAAGAAGCTAAAGCAGCTTTTGATGCTGAAGGAAATGAAGAAAAATAATTCGTCGCTGATTAGATAAATAAGAAAGGTAAGAAATAGTGGTTGATGTAAATCGATTTAAAAGTATGCAAATCACCCTAGCTTCTCCAAGTAAGGTCCGTTCATGGTCTTACGGAGAAGTGAAGAAGCCTGAGACAATCAATTACCGGACCTTGAAGCCAGAACGTGAAGGCCTCTTTGACGAGGTGATCTTCGGGCCAACCAAGGATTGGGAGTGTGCCTGCGGTAAATACAAACGGATTCGTTACAAAGGGATTATTTGTGACCGCTGCGGTGTTGAAGTAACACGGACCAAGGTTCGTCGTGAACGTATGGGGCACATCGAGCTTAAAGCACCGGTTTCTCACATTTGGTATTTCAAGGGAATCCCAAGCCGTATGGGCTTGACTCTAGATATGAGTCCGCGCGCCCTAGAAGAAGTCATTTATTTTGCGGCTTATGTGGTGATTGATCCTAAGGAAACACCACTGGAGCACAAGTCTATCATGACGGAGCGCGAGTATCGTGAGCGCCTCCGTGAATATGGTGCAGGTTCATTCGTTGCCAAGATGGGAGCAGAAGCGATCCAAGACTTGCTGAAACAAGTGGATTTGGAAACAGAAATTGCGGCTCTCAAGGAAGAATTGAAAACAGCTTCTGGTCAAAAACGAATCAAAGCTATTCGTCGTTTGGACGTTTTGGATGCCTTCTACCGCTCTGGCAATAAGCCAGAATGGATGATTCTCAACATCCTGCCAGTCATTCCACCAGATCTACGTCCAATGCTTCAATTGGATGGTGGCCGCTTTGCCTCATCTGACTTGAACGACCTCTACCGCCGCGTTATCAACCGGAACAACCGTTTGGCTCGTTTGCTTGAGTTGAATGCACCAGGTATCATCGTTCAAAATGAGAAGCGAATGCTGCAAGAAGCAGTTGATGCTTTGATTGACAACGGTCGTCGTGGCCGTCCAATCACTGGACCAGGTAGCCGTCCACTTAAGTCTTTGAGCCATATGCTCAAAGGTAAACAAGGACGCTTCCGTCAAAACTTGCTGGGTAAACGGGTTGACTTCTCAGGCCGTTCCGTTATCGCTGTTGGTCCGACATTGAAGATGTATCAATGTGGTGTGCCACGTGAAATGGCGATCGAGCTCTTCAAACCGTTTGTGATGCGGGAAATTGTTGCCCGTGACTATGCTCAGAATGTGAAAGCTGCTAAGCGCATGGTAGAGCGTGGAGATGAGCGTATCTGGGATGTCTTGGAAGATGTTATCAAAGAACACCCAGTGCTCCTTAACCGCGCACCGACCCTTCACCGTTTGGGTATCCAAGCCTTTGAGCCAGTTCTAATCGATGGTAAAGCTCTTCGCTTGCACCCACTGGTCTGTGAAGCCTACAATGCCGACTTTGACGGTGACCAAATGGCCATCCACGTCCCATTGTCTGAAGAAGCGCAAGCTGAAGCTCGTATCCTCATGCTGGCTGCTGAGCACATCTTGAATCCGAAAGACGGAAAACCAGTTGTAACACCGTCTCAGGATATGGTCTTGGGTAACTACTACCTGACCATGGAAGAAGCAGGTCGTGAAGGTGAAGGCATGGTCTTTAAAGACCGTGATGAAGCCGTGATGGCCTTGCGTAATGGCTATGTCCACTTGCACACTCGTGTTGGTATCGCGACAGATAGCCTCAAGAAGCCATGGACAGAAGATCAAAAACACAAGATCCTCATGACCACAGTAGGTAAGATTCTCTTCAACGATATCATGCCAGAAGAGCTGCCTTACCTGCAAGAGCCAACGAATGCTAACTTGACAGAAGGCGTTCCAGCTAAATACTTCTTGGAGCCTGGTAAAGACATTAAGTCTGCCATTGAAGCTCTAGAGCTAAATATTCCGTTCAAGAAGAAAAATCTAGGAAATATCATCGCTGAAATCTTCAAACGCTTCCGCACGACAGAAACATCTGCCCTGCTGGACCGCTTGAAAGACCTAGGTTACCACCATTCTACGCTGGCTGGTTTGACAGTAGGTATTGCTGACATTCCAGTCGTGGAAGACAAGGCAGAGATCATTGAAGAATCCCACAAGCGTGTAGAACAAATTACTAAACAATTCCGTCGCGGTATGATTACTGATGACGAGCGCTACAATGCAGTGACTGCTGAATGGCGTGCTGCCCGTGAAAAATTGGAGAAACGCTTGGTTGCCAACCAAGATCCGAAGAACCCAATCGTTATGATGATGGACTCTGGAGCCCGTGGTAATATCTCGAACTTCTCACAGCTTGCCGGTATGCGTGGTCTGATGGCTGCGCCAAACGGACGTATCATGGAGTTGCCAATCCTTTCAAACTTCCGCGAAGGTTTGTCAGTACTCGAAATGTTCTTCTCAACTCACGGTGCCCGTAAGGGTATGACCGATACGGCCCTCAAGACAGCCGACTCAGGTTACCTGACTCGTCGTCTGGTTGATGTTGCCCAAGATGTGATTATCCGTGAAGACGACTGTGGTACAGACCGAGGTTTGCTCATCACTTCTATCACAGAAGGCAAGGAAATGATCGAGTCTCTGGAAGAGCGTCTCAATGGTCGTTACACTAAGAAAACGGTTAAACATCCAGAAACTGGTGCAGTTATCATTGGTCCAAATGAATTGATCACCGAAGACAAGGCGCGCGAGATTGTCAATGCTGGTGTTGAAGAAGTGACGATTCGCTCTGTCTTTACATGTAACACCCGTCATGGTGTCTGCCGTCACTGTTACGGTATCAACTTGGCGACTGGTGATGCGGTTGAAGTCGGTGAAGCAGTCGGAACCATCGCTGCCCAATCTATCGGGGAACCTGGTACACAGCTGACCATGCGTACCTTCCACACGGGTGGTGTTGCCTCTAATACCGATATCACACAAGGTCTTCCTCGTGTCCAAGAAATCTTTGAAGCCCGCAATCCGAAAGGGGAAGCGGTCATCACAGAAGTCAAGGGTGAAGTTACTGCTATCGAAGAAGATGCATCTACTCGTACTAAGAAAGTCTTTGTTACAGGTGCAACTGGTGAAGGTGAATATGTGGTGCCATTTACAGCCCGCATGAAGGTAGAAGTTGGCGACCAAGTTTCCCGTGGTGCTGCCTTGACTGAAGGCTCTATCCAGCCTAAGCACTTGCTGGCTGTCCGCGATGTCTTGTCTGTTGAAACTTACCTGCTTGCTGAGGTACAAAAAGTTTACCGTAGCCAAGGGGTAGAAATCGGCGACAAACACATCGAAGTAATGGTTCGTCAGATGATTCGCAAGGTGCGCGTCATGGATCCAGGAGATACAGATCTCCTCATGGGAACTCTCATGGATATCACTGACTTTACAGATGCTAACCGTGATGTGGTTATCTCAGGCGGAGTGCCTGCGACAGCTCGTCCAGTCCTCATGGGAATCACCAAAGCTTCCCTTGAAACGAACAGCTTCCTGTCTGCAGCTTCCTTCCAGGAAACAACTCGTGTCCTGACAGATGCAGCTATTCGTGGTAAGAAAGACCATCTGCTTGGTCTCAAGGAAAATGTTATCATCGGTAAGATTATCCCAGCTGGTACTGGTATGGCTCGTTACCGTAACTTGGAACCACAAGCAATCAATGAAGTTGAAATTATTGACGAAGTTGTGGAAACAGCAGAGACTGAAGAAGTTGAAACAAGCGTAGAATCATAAGAACTTGCTTGAGTTTACAATATAAAAGTCTAT
>NZ_JAPVZU010000022.1:0-19547 GCF_041432545.1 Streptococcus sp. 27098_8_113
ATCCTTACCATCTTTGATGATTGTAGATGATGTTACTTCGTCTGGATCAAGCTCACCATTTCCGTTCTTATCAAGACCGACTTGAACTGTGTGCGTGCCATTGTTATTATCAACAACCTTAGCTAGTGGAGATTTTCCATCCTTACCATCTTTAACAATGGTAGATGAGGTTACTTCGTCTGGATCCAATTGGCCATTGCCGTTCTTATCCAGACCAACTTTAACAGTGTGCGTGCCGTTGTTATTATCGACAACTTGGGCTAATGATGGCTTACCATCTTCTCCTTTAGCGCCAGTCGCACCTGTTGCGCCTGTTTCACCTTTATCACCTTTAGCTCCGGTCGCGCCTGTTGCACCTTTATCGCCTTTTGGTCCTGCTGCACCTGTGGCTCCGGTTGCGCCAGTAGCGCCCTTATCACCTTTTGGTCCTGCTGCACCTGTGGCTCCGGTTGCGCCAGTAGCGCCCTTATCACCTTTTGGTCCTGCTGCGCCTGTGGCTCCGGTTGCACCAGTTGCGCCTGTTGCACCCTTATCACCTTTTGGTCCTGCTGCACCTGTGGCTCCGGTTGCGCCTGTTGCACCTTTATCACCCTTAGGTCCAGTTGGTCCCGCATTACGTTTGACAACCATGATGGTATCTACAGGATCAACGTAATTGTGTCCCTTAAATCCTCTTACAGTTCCACCATTTTTAAGTGTCTCAAGTTCTTGAGCTGTAAACTTAGGATTCGGTACGTCATTTAGGTTTTCTGGTTTTGGTCCTACAACAATAACCTGTCCGTCCTTACCTTGTTGGTAAACCATCTGAGAACCAGTTTGATTGTCGAAAGCGCGTTTTTGATCTGGAGTGGCATTCTCATAATCTACGACTCTGACATTATGTGGAATATCCATGACAAATCTGTCATAAGATTTTTCTGGTTCTGGTGCTGGAACTTCATTGACATATGCTGCAGGAGTATAAGTCAAATTAGGGTTCGTTACGACGTTATTCGCTTTTACGTTGGTATTAAATGAGAACCATTGGCGAATTGGACGTGGCCAGTGCTGACCAGGATTAGTGGTAGCAATATCAAAGCTCAATGATGTACCACTTGTAACTTTTGCAGCACCCGCTCCCCAGAATTCATTTGGGTTACCTTGTTGGTCCCATTGATATTCAGTTTGGCCTTTATAAGAGTTATTCTTACCATTTGCATAGTACCAACCATTTGCCTGTGGAACGATAGAAGAACCTACAATTTGTACATTCTGCATATTTGAGCTCAAATTACCATAAATTTCAGCGTAAATATCGTCCCCGTGGTGGTTACGTGAGGCGAAAGAAACAACACCTGGTGTTTTACCAAAGTCTACCTTTGTACCGTCCGCATAATAGAATTCCCATTCCATATGCAATTGGTTACCAGTTCCTTTACGATCATAGCTGGATCCATTCCAAACTGTCATAGTTGGATCTTTATGGATAGCCATTACCATACTATCATCATAAGCAGAACTCTTCTTAGGCGTATATCGAGCAATAGCTTTCGTAATAGGTCGACCACCGGCAAATGAGTTATGCAAGGTGTACTCTACTGTTGTGGTTCTACCAACTTGCGTATGAACCATGTAGTAAGCATCTGTTTGATCCTTGATGATTCGCTCTGCTGCCGGTTGACTTGTATCGGCTCTAGTGATAACTGCATTCGGTTGAGTAGTTGTCCCGTCTCGCCACTCATTGTAGCTCCGACTATCCAAAGCTTCACGAACATATTGATTTCGGGATGTGAGCGTACTGTCTTTGACGAACCAGTCTCCTTGTGCCAGCCTAATCCTAGCCGTTGCGTTTGGCTCATCAGAGAACACGAGGTTTTGCGGAGCAATTTGTTGCAAGCTTCCTTCTTTACCTGTTAATTGTTGAGCTCTTTGTTTAGCCGCCAAGTAATCAGAGATTTTTCTATTCATTGCCTGAGCTTCAGTATTTTGAAGATCCGCTGCTTGACGTTCTAATCTGCGTCTTTCTTCGTCAGTTGTTGCGGTTCCAAAATTTCTAAGCTGGTTCGGTGTAACTGGCAAGTTCTCTGATGCTGCTCTATCCAACTGAGTTTTCAAAGCATTAGCTTGAACTGTAGCTAGATTACCGTCTTGAGTAACAGTATAGTCAGATCCTTGACGAGTAGCACCAGTATTTCTGAATCCTGATATACCACTAACACTTCTGAATCCTGATGAGCCTGAACGCTTAGGTTGTGCGGCTGCATTAGTTTCAGAACTTGCTGTTTTTGGCTCTGATTTTTCTTCTTTTGGCTCAGCCTTTTCTTCTGCTTTAGCTTCTTTCGGAGCATTTGTTTCTTCTGACTTTTCGTCTTTTGAAACAGCAGTTTCTTCTGCTTTAGCTACTTCTCCAGTGCTAGGTGCTGCTTGTTCCTTAGCTTCAGTTGCTTGAACATCTGCACTTACTGACGCAGCATTCTTTTCAGGTTCGGCTTGTGCTTCAGTTGCTGGTTTCTCAGACTCTTTTTCATCTGAAACTCTAGCAGCTTCTGCTACTTGAGCTGCTTGGTCTTGCGCAGAAGGACTAACTTCTTGCGCACTTGCAACTCCCCCTCCTAGAAAGAAAATACTTGATCCTAGAAAAACTGAACATGCACCCCATGCTCTCGTCTTACGAATTGTAAAACGTTGCCTTTCTATTTTCTTCCAGTCTTGTCCCATGTATTGGAACCCTCCTTATTATTCTAAAATTGTCACTCCCTCAAGTGTACCATATAAGTGGAATTTAAGCAATTTTATAGCCCTATCATTACTAAATCATTTTTAGCGAAACTGTCCAATTTTTGAGTATTGCTATTTTAAAAATTCACAGTAAATTTTATAAGTGTTTCTGATCTATTCGAATAGTATATTTATACATTTTTTAGTTTATAGATTTGATTAATTATTCAAGACATATAAAAAATCCTGAAAATAAATTTCAGGACCCTGATATGTTCAATATGATCAAAGAAAAACTTTTTTAGGTTTATAAGATTCTTCCCTTTTTTCTAAGATGGCGATAAGCTTACCTTTATGAAAACCAGCCAAGATTGTTGCCGCATTTTCAATGAAAATAAAGCGACCAAAGCGGACTTCCTCTAACTGCTCTATCGTTAGTTCAATCTTTGGTAGATCACCTGTTCCCAACTCCAGAGGCTGAAGGAATGTAAAATCTTCCACTGCTACTCGCTCTGCTATTTCATCCAAGGTCAAGGCATCTTCTAAGCTCATGCCTGCTGAAGAAGTCCTTGTCAGCTGGGACATGTGGCTAGCAAAGCCAAGCTTAGCTCCCAAATCAACAGACAGAGTTCGGACATAGGTCCCCTTGCTGCACTTGACTCGAAAACGAAAGCGTGCTTGCTCATCTTCATAGGAAATCGGACTGGTGCGTTCGAAACTATAGATGGTCACCTGCCGCTCTGGCCGCTCCACTTCTTGACCCGCTCTTGCATACTCATAAAGCTTGCGGCCATTGACCTTGACTGCTGAATACATGGGTGGAATCTGGCGAATCTCACCAGTCATGGACTCCATCGCTTCATCAATGAGAGCTTCTTCTAAAAGCTCTGTCACCGGTGTCCGCTCTAGGAGGTCTCCACTGGCATCCTCTGTCGTTGTTGAGCAGCCCAGGGTAATCTCTCCCTCGTAGATTTTGCCTTCCTCCTGCATAAACTCGACCAAGCGCGTCGCCTTGCCCACAGCAATCGGAAGCACCCCCACTACATCTGGATCCAAGGTTCCCCCATGACCGATTTTCTTGGTTTTTAAAATTTTGCGCAGCTTAAATACCGCATCGTGCGAGGTCATGCCCGCTTCTTTTCTTAAGTTGATAATTCCGTTCATTGTCTTGTTTTCTTACTTCTCCTTTAAAGCTTCAAACTTAGCTTTCATAGTAGGGTTTTTGCGCGTCAGTTTTTTGACAGAGACATCGTCCAGTTTGTTATTAGCCAAGCGCAGCTGGTTTTCAGAGGTCGTCAGGAATTTCTTAATTTCTTCCATCCGGCGGATAGCCTTGTCGATCTCCTCGATAGCCTTGCCAAAGTTGGTAGAAGCAGACTGATAGTTCTTGGCAAAAGCAACTTTAAAGGCATCCAAATCTTCCTCAAAATGCGTAATATCAATGTTTTGCTCCCGCACCAAGGCCAATTCCTGCTTGTACTGGAGCGAGTTAAGCGCAGCATTGCGCAAGAGGGTAATCATGGGCAGGAAGAACTGTGGTCGGATAACATACATCTTCTCATAGGTATAGGACACATCGACAATACCCGAATTGTATAGCTCGCTGTCAGCCTCAAGAAGTGTCACCAGAATAGCATACTCACAGCCTTTCTCCCGCCGGTCCTTATCCAGCTCTTTGAAAAAATGCTCGTTCTTCTTCTTGGTCGCTGTCTCATCGCCTTCATTTTTCATTTCAAACATGATGGAGAGGATTTCCACACCATTTTCATCCACCTCACGGTAAATGTAGTCACCCTTGCTGCCCGTTCTAGCATCATTGTCCTTGCCAAATTCCGCTCGTGGAAACATGGCCATGCGGTTCTTGTTAAACTCGTACTCACAGTGCTGTTCCAAACTCTCGCCAATCATCTTAGTAGACTGCTTGGCTTTAAAATCCTTGTAGAACTCTATGGTCTCATCTTTCTGCCGCAGCTCTACCTCATAGCGTTCTTTGAGAGAGGTCTGAGCCAGCGCTGCTTCCTTTTCTTGCAAAACTAGCTGATTCTTAACCTCGTCTCGCTCTTTTTCCAGCGCAGACAAGGTCTTTTGCAGTTGATTTTCATGCTCCAAGCGCAGAGTTGTCAGCTGACTTTCCAATTGCTGGACTTCCTTATCCTTCTCCTGCAATTGAAGACTAGCTGCCTGCTCCGCCTCTTTCTTTGCCAATTCCTGCTGGGTCTCAAACTGAGCAATCTGGCTTTGAAGCTTGCTAATTTCCTGTTCTTTCTGCGATAGCAGGGCTTGTTGGGCATTCTGGGATTTTTGCTCTGCTAAAGCTAGCTCCTGCTCAATCCGAGCATGAATCTCCTTGTCAAACTCTGCTGTCCGAACCTGCGACAAAAGCTCACTGTACTGGCTCTCATTGACTGTAAAAATCTCCCCGCAGTTGGGGCATTTGATTTCATTCATGGCTACCTCATTCAAGATTTTTCTCTACTTCATTATACCATTCTTCCCTTTAAATGAAAAACAGCAAGCCGTTAGCCTGCTGTTTGTTGAGGGAATTAATATACTTTCCCCATTATCTTCTGAAGGGTCAATAGAAAAAATTTTTTTAGCTGTTTCCTAGTTTACCCTAAAGCGTGTCCACTGAAAGTTAGCTTGTTATTTCAAACCGTCAGAAATCGGTTCAAAACTGGTAAATCCTTCATTTTCCCAACTCCTGCGTCCTCTTGTAGGCAGCTTGAACGGCATCCATGACCGTTCCCCGAAAGGCATTTTCTTCCAGACTAGCTACCCCGGCGATGGTCGAACCGGCCGGACTGCAGACCTGATCTTTGAGCTGTGCCGGATGTTGAGCGCTGACCTGACTTAGCTTGGCAGCGCCTAAAAGGGTCTGATTGGCCAGTTGGAGGGCTATGTCGCGACTGAGTCCTGCTCGGACACCTGCATCCGCTAAAGCCTCTATAAAGAGATAGACGAAAGCTGGTCCGCAACCAGCAAGAGCTGTCGCCGCATCCAACTGCTTTTCCTCTAGTTTGACCAAAAGGCCAGCCAAAGACAGAAGCTCACGCAACAAGTCTTCATCCTCTTGCTTCGCCTGCTGGGATAAGGCATAGCTAATAACGCCCTCGCCAACAGCTACCGGTGTATTAGGCATAATCCGAATCCAACGATGGTGGCTAGGTGTCAATTTTTCTAATAGCTCCAAGCTCAGACCAGCAGCCATCGAAACTAGGATAAGAGAATCCCGTTCTTCTAGAACTTCGTGATAGTCAGCCAGCAAGTCAGCGAATTGAGCTAGTTTGATACCCAGAAAAATCACCTCTGCCTGAGCAAAAACTTCTTTATTACTGACCGGCTGCCCACCAAGTTCTGCAGCAATCTTTTCAGCCTTGTCACGACTGCGATTGGCCAGTAGTAATTCGCTTCTATATCTCTCATCTTGGGCAACTAGGCGAGCTAAACTGCCACCCATATTTCCCAGACCGATAAAACCAATTTTCATCATTATTTCCTCACTTGACCCGTCCCTTGGATGACGTATTTATAGCTGGTCAGCTCTTTCAGCCCCATAGGGCCTCTGGCATGCAGTTTTTGAGTAGAAATCCCCATTTCGCAGCCAAGTCCAAATTGGCCGCCATCTGTAAAACGGGTTGAAGCATTGACATAAACTGCTGCGCTATCTACCTGCTCTGTGAAGTAAGCTGCCGTTGCATCGTTCTCTGTCACAATGGCGTCCGAGTGATGGGTGCTGTGAGCCTCAATATGCTCCACCGCTTCTTCCAGCGAGGAAACCAGCTTGACTGCTAAGATATAGTCCAAGAATTCTGTGTCAAAATCTTCTGGTCTAGCTTGCGAGCCCGATATATACTGAGCTGCTTTCTCATCCAAACGCAATTCAACAGAATTTTCTTGTGTAGCCTCACGATCTGTCACCAGCATCTTCTGCAAGCGTGGTAAAAATGCTGCTGCAATCTCTTCATGAACCAATAGTACCTCCATTGCATTGCAGACAGAAGGGCGACTGGTCTTGGCATTCTCAATAATCGCCAAAGCCTTGTCCTGATCAGCATCCTTATCTACATAGACATGGACAATTCCAGTACCTGTCTCAATAACCGGCACAGTCGCATTCTCCACGACCGCCTGAATCAATCCCGCGCCACCACGAGGAATGAGCAAATCCAGATAGCCCTTGGCCTTCATCATTGCCTGGGCGGAAGCCCGACTAGTATCAGAAACCAACTGAATACAATCTGGCGAAATCTTGGTCTGAGCCAAACCTTTTTTCAGAGCTGTGACAATAGCTAGTGCTGTCTGATAAGCATCCTTGCCACTTCTGAGAACGACTGCACTGCCACTCTTTAGCGCCAGAGCAGCAGCGTCTGAAGTGACATTGGGCCGACTTTCGTAGATAATCCCAATTACGCCCATAGCCACCCGCTTTTTACTGATGACAAGGCCGTTATCAAGCTCAGTCTTTTCCAAGACTTGCCCCACAGGATCCTCCAAGTCAATCAGCTGACGAATGCCCTCTGCCATGCCAGCAATCCGATCCTCATCTAGATAAAGGCGGTCCAGCATCACATCAGAGATTTTACCTTTAGCCGCTGCCATATCCAGTTCATTGGCTGCTAAAATATCAGCACGAGAAAGCCAGAGCTGCTTTGCCATTTCTTCCAACGCTTTGTTTTTCTCAGCAGTCGTAGCCGTGTTGATTGATTTTTTTGACTTTTTTACAATTTCAAATAATTCTTGTGTTGAGGTCATAGCGCCTCCTTTCGTAGGATACAATAATTTCTTTTTACAATTGATAAAGATTTTGGAGAGTTCGGGTAAAGGAAATAAGTAAGCTCTTATTTCCTCTTAAAATTCGGAAAAGAGCAGTTGGAGTTCTGGAGTAATAGAGATCCAATCGTCACGATGAATTACGACTCCCTTTGGCTTGCTAGAACGCAACATGTCCTTGAGGGCAGATTTACCAAAGCGCACGCGCCCCTTTCCTAAAATCGCACCAGTCTCTTCTTCGTACACCGTCACTGTATCTTGGTAGGAAAAATGCCCCTCTAACCTAACAATTCCTGATGCCAGAAGGCTTTTGCCATCGTAGCGCAGAGCATGAGCCGCTCCCTGATCTACATAGATGGCGCCTTGGCTCTTAGCATAAAAGGCCAGCCACTGCTTTTGCGTCTTCAAGCCCTTATCCTGCGCTGAGAAAAAGCTCCCGTCCCGAGTCTGGCTCGCCGCCTCCAATAAAGCATTGCTTTTTAGCGACGAACAAATATAAACTGGTACACCAGACATGGTCGCCAAAGTTGCTGCTTTGATCTTGGTCAGCATGCCACCAGTGCCATTGCTGGAGCCTGCCCCGCCTGCCATGTCAATCAAATCACTAGAGATTGTCTCAATTCTTTCAAGCCGACGGGCCGTTGGATCAGTAGCCGGGTTGGCTGTGTAAAGCCCATCAACATCTGTCAAAAGTACCAAAAGATCCGCCTGAACCATGGCTGCCACCTGAGCACTGAGCGTGTCATTGTCTCCCACCTTTAGCTCCTCGATAGAAACTGTGTCATTTTCATTGATAATGGGAATGGCACCTCGATTAAGGAGGACTGACAAAGCTTGGTGGGCATTTTTGTAACGCCGTTTATCCGCAAAATCATCCTGCGTCAGCAAGATCTGAGCAGACACAATCTTCTTCAAGAGCAGATTGGTGGTGTACTCCTCTAGGAGAAGGCCCTGACCAACAGCTGCCGAAGCCTGTTTATCAGCTACCTTGGTTGGGCGTTTTTTAAATCCTAGAGAAGAAAAACCTGCCGCAATGGCTCCAGACGATACCAAAATCAACTCATGTCCAGCTTCGTGTAAGACCGATAATTGATGGGTAATTTCCCGCACCTTTGCCCGCGACAGGCTACCATCAAGATTTGTCAATGAGCTCGTTCCAACTTTAAATACAATACGCTTTGCTTTCATAGCTTCTCTTTTCCTTACTAGATTTTCTTATTATACCATAAGGACAGGAAAATTAAAAAAACAATCCTCCCCATTTCTGCTCTCCTAGCAATAGAAAATATGCTATAATATTCACAAATACTATTGGAGAAAAACTATGATTAAACTAATTGCCCTTGATATGGACGGAACCTTGCTAACTGAGGAAAAAAAGATTCCCCAAGATCATATTGATGCTATCCACCAGGCTATCCAAGCTGGAGTCAAGCTGGTTCTCTGTACAGGTAGACCGCTCGTTGGTGTCAAGCCCTACTATCAGGAGTTGGGCTTGGAGAATGAAAATGAATATGTCATCGTAGACAATGGTTGCGCTATCCATCAGACTAGCGATTGGCAGGTCGTTGACTGGCAAGAATTAAATCCCGATGATATTCGCTACCTCTACAGTTTGGCAGAGCAGAGCCAAGTGCAGTTGACCTTGTTTGATGAAGATCATTACTTCGTTGTGGGAGAAAAAGCCAGCAAAATTGTGACTGATGATGCAGCTCTTGTCTTTACGACTCCTACTGAAATCAGCCTTGAAGAAGCTTGCAGCGGTCAGCATCGAATGTTTCAAGCTATGTTTCTAGGAAATCCTGAACAGGTAAATGATTTTGAGACCAAGTTCGCTCAAGAACTCTGCCAACGATTCAGTGGCGTCCGTTCCCAGCCTGTCATCTACGAGGCGATGCCAAAAGGTGTTACCAAAGCTTTTGCCCTAGAGCGTCTGTCACAACGTCTAGAGATCAAACCTGAGGAAATCATGGCACTGGGCGATGCGAATAATGATATTGAAATGCTGCAGTTTGCTGGCTTGGGCGTTGCCATGGGAAATGCTAGCCAGCATGTCAAAGACTTGGCCGACTATGTAACAGATAGCAATGAAGAAAATGGCGTCGCCACAGCTATTGATAAGTTTATTCTAGAGCACTAATCCTGTACTCAACATATTTCCATAAATTAAAAAGACAGCTGTAGGAGAGAGAGAGAGCAACTGTCTTTTTTTGATATAAATCAACTAAGTTTAGAAGGAGGGCCTTTTTCCTTTGGCTTAAAATAATTCCTTGTATAAAGCAATGGTTTCTTCCAAAGTCGGCATGAAAGGATTGCCCGGTGCGCAAGCATCAATCAAAGCATTCTTAGAAAGGTATTCAAAGTCAAAGTCCTTTTCTTCAATACCAAGTTCGGTCAATTTCTTAGGAATACCGACCGTTTCGGACAAGGTTTCGATTTCCGAAATGGCATATGCTGCACACTCTTCATCAGTCTTGCCTTCGGTATGCAAGCCTAAAGCTTTAGCCACATTTCTAAAGGCTGCTGGTACTCGTTTGGCATTTTCACGCTCAACTACTGGCAGGAGCATAGCACAGCAAACGCCATGAGGCAAATGATAGACCGCACCAAGCTGGTGAGCCATCGAATGCACATAGCCCAGACCTGCATTGTTAAAGGACATGCCCCCAAGGAAAATAGCATTAACCATAGCTTCACGCGCTTCTATATCATGGCCATTAGCAACTGCACGCGGTAAATATTCCTTAATCAACTCGATGGCACCGATAGACAGTTTCTTGGTCACGCCATAAGCACCAGGAGTTACCAAGGCCTCAACAGCATGAGTCAAAGCATCCATCCCGGTTGCTGCCGTTAAATTAGCTGGTTTGGAAACCATGAGCTCTGGGTCATTGACAGAGATGAGAGCCAGACTGTTTTTATCAACCATCACCATCTTAACCTTACGCTCTTCGTCCGTGATAACATAGTTGATAGTGATTTCGGCAGAAGTCCCTGCCGTGGTGTTGATGGCTACAACTGGCAGACCCTTTTCTTTAGACTTGTGGAGCCCTTCATAATCTTGCGGCTTGCCTCCATTTTTCGCCATGATGGAAATACAGCTAGCAGCATCCTGCGGAGAACCACCACCAACACTGATGATAAAATCACAGTCATTTTCCTGAAGAGTAGCTAAGCCATCGTAGACATTCTTACAAGAAGGATTTGGGTCTACATCTTCAAAAACCACATATTCAATGCCTTCTGCTTCTAGCGGCTTGATGACTTTTGGTAAAATATCACTGGATGCAATGTAGTGATCTGTAACGATGAGAGCTTTCTTGAAGCCCAGCTCTTTGACATGACCGCCAAATTCATTGATGACACCCTTACCAATCAAATTGACTGATGGAACGTAGAAAACTGACATAATGTTTTCCTCCTTAATTGAGCACAAGGCTCTGTTGTATATGTTAATATAATTTTACTACTTTCTCTTCTACTTTTCAAATAATTATACAAGTCAAAATACAAAAAAGAGAGTGGGACAGAAATCAGTAATTCGTTAGAATTCGATTTCGTCGTCCCACCTCCGCACAGTTGAGTAGGGCTGTAAAAGCTGATGAAATCAGCGTAGTAGAGCCCACTCAACCCCTGCGCCTTGCTCGATAATCCAAAGACAATTGAGAGGCTAGGACTTTTGTCCCAGCCTCTTCTTTGGCTATTTGCGATACATTTTGACTTGAAGATAGAGGTCATTGTAGGTTCCGAGCCATTTTGGACCTAATTGCTGATAGACTTCCAGATGCTTCATGGTCTCTTCTGTTGGATAAAAGGCCTCATCTTCCTGTACCTCTTCTGGCAGCATGGCCTTGGCAGGAAGGTTTGGCGTTGAGTAGCCAACATAAAGGGCATTTTTATAAGCATTTTCTGGTCTCAGCATGAAATTAATAAACTGATAGGCAGCTTTTTTATTTTTGACCGTTTTTGGAATAACGATATTGTCAAACCAAAGGTTGCTGGCTTCTGTAGGCACAACATAGCGCAGATCTTCATTGGCCTCCAGCATTTGGCGAGCTTCGCCAGAGAAGGTCACGCCAATAGCCGCGTTATTCTGAATCATGTAGCCTTTCATCTCATCAGCGACGATGGCTTTGATATTGGGCGTCAGAGTGTAGAGTTTATCGACAGCCTCCTGCAACTGGTCAGCATCTTTGGAGTTAAGACTATGACCATTCGAGTTCAGACCAATCCCCATGACTTCGCGGGCTCCGTCAATCATCATGATGGAGTTTCTGTATTCTGGCTTCCAGAGATCGTTCCAGTGTTCAGGCGCGTGCTCGACCATTTTAGTATTGTAAACAATTCCCAGCGTTCCCCAGAAATAAGGAATGGAATACTGGTTTCCTGGATCAAATGGCTGATCCAAAAAGTCTGAACCAATATTTTCCAAGCCTTTGATCTGGCTATGGTCCAATTTCTCTACCAAGTTTTCCTTCATCATCTTGGCAATCATGTACTCGCTTGGGATAGCAATGTCGTAGGTTGTTCCACCTTGTTTGATTTTCGTGTACATGGCTTCGTTGGAATCGAAGGTTTCATACTGCACCTGCACACCTGTTTCCTTGGTAAACTCTGTCAGCAATTCCGGATCAATGTAATCTCCCCAGTTATAGACGACCAATTTATCACTGCCCTTGCTGTTGGCTTTACTCTCAATCCGATAGCTAATTCCCCACAAGATCAGGATAATCGCAAGAATCCCTGCTAAAAACGAATAGAGTTTTTTCATGCTGCTTCCTCCTTCTCACGCGTGATAAAGTAATAGCCAATGACTAAAACGATACTAAAGAGAAAGACCAGAGCAGACAGGGCATTGATTTCCAAGGAAATTCCTTGCCGTGCACGGGAATAAATTTCTACGGAAAGAGTCGAGAAGCCATTTCCTGTCACAAAGAAGGTCACAGCAAAGTCATCTAGTGAGTAGGTGAAAGCCATAAAGTAGCCAGCAATGATCGCTGGTGTCAGATAAGGCAGCATGATTTCCTTGAGCATCTGAACTTGACTAGCTCCCAAATCATAAGCAGCCTTAATCATGTCGTCATTCATTTCTTTTAGCCGTGGCAAAATCATTAGCACAACAATAGGAATTGAAAAGGCAACGTGGCTGGCTAAAACGGACACAAAGCCCAGCTGGAATTTAGCCGTGGTAAAGAGAATCAGGAAGCTAGCCCCAATCATAACGTCAGGCGCCACCATCAAAATATTATTGATGGATAGGAAGGCATCCTGATACTTCTTGCGGGCTTGGTAAATATAAATAGCACCGAAAGTTCCGATAATGGTAGCAATGAGGGAAGAAAGAAAGGCTAAGAAGAAAGTCTGCGCCAAAATTAAAATCAAGCGCGAATCTTCAAATAACTTTTGAAAATGAACCAGATCAAAGCCTGTAAATTTGTTCATATCATCGCCAGCATTGAAGGCATAGGCAATCAAATAAAAGATCGGAAGATAAAGGATTAGAAACACAATCGCTAAATAGAGATTAGCAAATTTTTTCATCGTTCTCTCCTTTCCTTGGTTGCCCACATAGTGAAGAGCATGGCAATAATCAGAACCACTCCGATGGTTGAGCCCATTCCCCAGTTTTGCGTCGTCAAGAAATGCTGTTCAATGGCTGTACCCAGCGTAATAACACGGTTCCCACCGATCAAACGCGTCAGCATGAAGAGGCTGAGACTGGGAATAAAGACTGACTGCACGCCACTTCTCACACCATTCATTGAAAGTGGAAAGACGACATTGCGGAAAGTCTGCCAACGATTGGCACCCAAGTCATAGCTAGCATTGATGAGGTTGGGATCCAAATCATCCAAGACGTTGAAAATCGGCAGAATCATAAAGGGCAGCTCAATGTAGCTAGCAACAAAAATAAAAGAAAAGTCAGTGAAAAGAATCTGCTTGGGACCGATACCGATAAAGGTCAAAAATTCATTTACTGAGCCATTTTGCCCAAAAATGCCGATAAAAGCGTAAGCCTTAAGCAAAAGATTAATCCAAGTCGGCAGGACAATCAGCATCAGCCAGAGCTGGCGATGCTTAAGCTGGGTCAAAAAATAAGCAGTCGGATAGGATATGAGTAAGGTCACCAAGGTGATGATGCCTGCATAAAATACCGAGTTAAAGCTCATTTTCAGATAGGTCAAATTCTGCGACGTGAAATAAATCCGATAGTTTTCCAGCGTGAACTGTCCTTCGATATTAAAGAATGATTTCCAGACAATCATTATCACTGGAGCTAGGACAAAAAGCAGAATCCAAAGAAAATATGGAAGCATAAAAAGGTTAGAGGTTGTTTTCTTCATCTCTTTCCTCCTCAATGGCGTTTATCAGCCCTGCTTCTTGTTCTTCGATTTCTACGTATTCTTCAATCCGAGCATCGAATTCTTCTTCGGTTTCATTGAGGCGCATGATATGGATATCCTCTGGCTCAAAGTCCAGACCGATTTCTTCTCCGACGATGGCCTTGCGGGTCGAATGAATCATCCATTCATTTCCGAGTTCATCGTAGGCGATAATTTCATAATGAACCCCGCGGAAAAGCTGGGTATCCACTTTAACCTGCAGTTTTCCTTCTTCAGGCAGGGTAATGCGCAAATCTTCTGGACGAATCACCACTTCAACGGATTCGTTTGGTCGCATTCCTCCGTCAACCGCTTCAAAGCGCTTGCCATTGAACTCGACCAAGTAGTCTTCGATCATCTTACCTGGCAGGATATTAGATTCTCCGATAAAGGTCGCAACAAAGTGGTTAATCGGCTCATCATAGATATCCACTGGCGTTCCTGACTGGACAATCTCCCCTTCATTCATGACAAAAATCCAGTCACTCATAGCTAGGGCTTCTTCCTGGTCGTGGGTGACAAAGACAAAAGTGATCCCAAGGCGCTGTTGAAGTTCACGGAGCTCATATTGCATATCCGTCCGCAACTTCAAATCCAGCGCAGAAAGAGGCTCGTCTAGTAGGACAACCCGTGGCCGATTGATGATGGCACGAGCAATGGCTACCCGCTGGCGTTGACCGCCTGAAAGTCTCCGAATTGAACGGCGCTCATATCCTTCCAGCTGAACCATTTTCAGAACTTCAGTAACCCGTTCTTCAATTTCTTTTTTGTCTACCTTCCGCAACCGCAACGGAAAGGCTACATTCTCAAAAACATTCATATGCGGGAAAAGGGCGTAGGACTGGAATACAGTATGAACATCCCGTTTATTAGTAGGAATGTCATTGATGCGGACGCCATCCAAAAAGATGTCTCCTGTAGTCGCATCCAACAGTCCTGCAATAATATTAAGAATGGTTGATTTCCCAGAGCCAGAAGCCCCTAGAAGAGTATAAAATTTTCCTTCTTCTAATTCAAAGTTAATATCTTTGAGAACGACGGTGTTACTGTCTTCAAAAACCTTCGAAACGTTTTTGAACTCAATAATTGGTTTTTTCAATTGGCATAAATTCCTTCTTTTCCATGTATTAACAGATTTTTGGCTCTGTCAGACCAAAAAAACCTCTCGAGGGCTACTATGGCCCTGCATACTTGCGATATCGATAGGCTTTCACCCCCTTTACTAATGACACATGGATATTGGCTATCCCAAAGACTTAGACAAATCTTAGAAAAGCAATCAGACAATTACATATGGGACTCTTATGCTTCTCCAATAATTCGAACTTCTCGTTCCAGAGTGACACCTGAATGCTCTTTGACTACTTTAATGACATGAGCAATCAACTCTTCATAATCGCTAGCTGTACCATGATCGACATTAATCATGAAACCAGCATGTTTTTCTGAAACCTCTACACCACCGATTCGATAGCCTTTTAAACCGGCCTCACTGATGAGCTGACCAGCAAAATGTCCCAGAGGACGCTTAAAGACAGACCCACATGATGGGTATTCCAAAGGCTGCTTGAGTTCACGCAGATAGGTCAGACGTTCCATTTCCTGACGAATGTTTTGGTGGACACCTGGTGCCAGACCAAACTTAGCTGAAATGACGATGTCGCCAGTTTCTTGAATAAGTGAATGGCGATAACCAAAGCGCATATCACGCGCATCCAAGGTCTTTATCTCTCCTTCAGGTGTCAAGACCTTGCAAGAAACAAGCACATGAGCAATTTCTCCGCCATAAGCGCCAGCATTCATAAAGACAGCTCCGCCAACACTACCCGGGATGCCACAGGCAAATTCAAAGCCAGTCAAACTATGATGCAGGGCAATACGAGTAGTCTGAGTTAGATTGGCACCAGCCTCTGCCTCAATCGTATAGCCATCTACTGCTACGTTATTTAGACTGTCAAACATGATGACAAAGCCTCGAATACCGCCATCTCGAACGATAATATTGCTTGAATTCCCAAGCACCAACCAAGGAATATTTTCACGATTGGCCAACTTGACAATCCGAGCCAATTCATAACGGTTGCGTGGAAAAACTAAGAAATCGGCAGCTCCGCCTACCTTCGTATAAGTGTATTGACTCAAAGGTTCATTAAAACGGATGTCGATTCCTTCTAATTCCGCAGAAAATTTTTCTAGGTTTTGCATGACTTACTCTCTTTTTTACAAATTACACTCTATTATATCAAAATTAAATGATATTTACGATAGACTGAGGGAAATAAAGATTCTTTTTCAAAACAAAAAGAAAGAGGAGAACGAAGATTGTAGACCAACACTGCGTCCACAAGTTCGTCATCCTCAAACTCTCTTCTATTTTTCTACACGTACACCCTGAGTATCGACTTGCAACTGGAAGACTTGTCCATCAAAGCCTTGTTCCTTGATTTGCTGATAAATCTGCTCAGCCTTGTCTCTCGGAGATAAAACCATGACAGTCGGACCAGCTCCAGAGATATAAGTCGCAAAAGCGCCCTGTTTTCTGGCTAAGAATTTAATGTCAGAAAATTCTTTGATAAGCGGCTGACGATATCTCTCATGGAAACGATCTGATTCGATAGCACGACCAGCTGTTTTCATATCGCCTTTTAAGAGCGCTGCAACTGCGACATTGGCTACAGAGCTTGCTGCAACAGCTTCCTTGTATGAAAGGCGATTAGGCAAGACACGGCGGCTTTCAACTGTTCTCAACTCATAATCTGGAATAAAAGCGATAAAGCTGACCTCTGGGAAATCTGACACAACAGCTGAAACTTGATTTTGGAAAGAGCTTGCAATCACTAGATTTCCATAAATTGCTGGTGCGACATTGTCCGGATGCCCTTCGATTTTTGTCGCAATTTTTAGCTTTTCATGATCCGATAAGTTCAGATTTGCTAACTGATTGGCCAGTTCAATCCCTGCAACGATAACAGAGCTAGAAGAGCCAAGACCGCGCGCCAAAGGAACATCGCTGGTCATTTTTAAAAGATGAGGCTGAAGGTCTGGGGCTAATTGCAGGGCAATCTTGATTAGTAAATTCCGTTTATCCATTGGAATTCGAGGATTGAGGTCATGTTCAATAACCCACTCCTCACTTTCTTCCAAGACTTCAATTTCTAAATATTTGGAGACTGCAACACCAACTGAGTCAAAACCAGGCCCGATATTGGCACTGGTTGCTGGTACAATAATTTTCATCTTATTCTCCTAATACTTTAAAGGTATTGAGCAATTCGAACTCTGGTACCTCACGGAGCTTGGCCACTACATTTTCTAGCTGAGTCTTGCTAACAGCATGCGTGATGATGACTACACGAGCAGTTTCACCATCCGTACCTTCTTGCAGAATTTGCTTGAAAGAAATTTCTTCAGCATTGAAGATTTCAGCCAAATGCAAGACTTGGCCTTTGGCATCTGGAGCCAAGATAGAGAAATAATAGTTGCTCTTGACATCCTCAGGTTTAGCCAAGACAAGCTCGCGACTAAATTCATTGAAAGCTTTGCCAATCGTGCCTTCATTTAGGCGACGGACGATACGAACGATATCCGCAACGACACTGGTAGCAGTTGGTTTTTGACCTGCACCTGGGCCATAATACATGGATTCTCCTATACCGATTGACTCGACAAAGACCGCATTCATTACGCCGTTTACGCTAGCCAGCGGATGCGCTTTTGGCAAGAAAGTCGGTGTTACTTCAGCAGCGATTCCTGATGGTGTTTCCTCAATTGAGCCGACCAATTTCACCACATAGCCCAAATCTTGAGCAACAGCGACATCTTCTGGAGTGATGTTGCGAATACCTTGGTGGCTGACGTCTTCAAACTTGATGTTCATACCGAAAGCAAATTGGCTGAGGATAACCATTTTATAGGCTGCGTCAATTCCATCAACGTCGTTAGTTGGATCGCTCTCAGCAAATCCTAAACGTTGCGCTTCCGCAAGAGCATCCTCATAAGACCAACCTTCTTCTACCATCTTGGTCATCATGAAGTTAGATGTTCCATTGACCACGCCCAAAACGCGGGTAATCTTGTCAGATGCCAATGAATTAACCAAGGTGCGTAAAATAGGGATACCGCCTGCAACAGCTGCTTCATAGTAGAGAGCAACGCCATTTTTCTTAGCAATATCTAACAATTCAGAACCATGAACTGCCAGCAAGTCTTTGTTAGCAGTTACCACATGTTTACCTGCTTCAAGTGCGCGCGTGATAAAGGTTTTAGCTGGTTCAATCCGTCCCATCAGCTCCACTACGATCGCAATTTCACTGTCATTTAAGATTTCATCCACATTGGTCACAAAGTTGTAATCATTTCCAGCTGCCAAAAGACGTTCTTTTTCAGCATCATCCTTGACCAAAACTTTAGCAACTTCAATCTCAGAATGAGCAGCCTGAACAATCTTTTCTCCATTTTCTTTCAACAAGAAAGGAACACCACTGGCAACTGTTCCAAAACCAAGTAAAGCAATTTTAATAGACATGAGGAACTCCTTGAATATTTCTTATATAAAAAACATTATAACAAAAATATATAGAAATGCCTACAAATCTATTTGTATATTTGTTATAATGTAAGTAAAAATTTTAAACTCATGAGATTAGAAGGAGATACCATGACAGATAAACACATTGGAAGACGCATGCAAAGACATAAAGCTAAGAAAAAGGCATTCCTTTTTTCTATTATCAATCTTTTCTTGCTCCTTGCCCTAATCCTAGGCGGAATATATCTTTGGAAGACTCAGTTCTCTCCTAGCAAACAATCCTCTTCAGGCAACCAAACTGTGCAATCCACCTCAAAGCCAGACTCTACCTCAACAAATGAAGAAGCTTCAAAAATCAAGTGGGTAAAACAGGACGAGCCTGTTAAGATTCCAATTTTGATGTACCATGCGATCCATGTAATGGATCCCTCTGAGGCAGCCAATGCTGGTTTGATTGTAGATCCAACTACTTTTGAAAGTCATTTGCAGGCTCTGAAAGAAGCTGGTTATTATACTTTAACCCCAGATGAAGCTTACAAAGCTTTGACAGAGAATGTCCTACCTGAAAATAAAAAAGTAGTCTGGCTGACCTTTGACGATAGTTTGAGAGACTTTTACACCAATGCCTTTCCACTACTTCAAAAGTACCAGATGAAGGCAACCAACAATGTCATTACTGGCTTTGTCCAAGCTGGCCGTGAAGATATGCTGACGCTAGATGAGATCAAAGAAATGAAGGAAAAGGGAATGTCCTTTGAAGACCATACCGTCAACCACCCTGATCTATCAACTGCTACTGCTGATCAACAAACCCTTGAACTACGTGATTCTAAAGCCTTTTTAGATGACAATCTATCACAGAAGACGACGACTGTTGCCTATCCATCTGGTCGTTATAGTGATGCGACCTTGCAGATTGCTGAAAGTTTGGGCTACAAGATGGGATTGACGACTAACCACGGTCTTGCTTCACTTGCAGACGGCTTGCTCTCGCTCAATCGTGTTCGCGTTAACCCAACCACTACTGCAGAAGATTTATTGAACGAAATCGCAACGAACTAATCTTAAAAAGCTTGCTTCAGACGAAGCAGGCTTTTTCTATTTCTTCTCTTGATAAAAGATTCTTCAAATCGGAAAAAACGAGAGTGGGACAGAAATCGGTCATTCGT
>NZ_JAPVZU010000023.1:0-17892 GCF_041432545.1 Streptococcus sp. 27098_8_113
TATTTCGGCAAGCAGAGAGGCAATTCGCTATTAGTTGCGACCATGATTGTCTTCTTTTTCATTGTCATGCTCAATCCTTTTGTTATTGCCGCTGTCCTCTTCGCCTTGATTTACGGCATGATTGTGGCCTATCCTTATCTTTACAAAGAAAATCAAGAAACCCATCTTTTCTTTGAAGATGCGACCGAGGTTCGGGCTGAAAAAAATCGTTGGTTGGGGGATTTGCAGCATTTCTCAAAGGATGACTGCCAGTTTCATGACATCAATCTCTTGAGAATGATGGGAAAGGATACCATTCATTTAGAGGATGTCATTGTGGTTAATCATGATAATGTGATTGTGATTCGTAAGGGCTTTGGGGACACCAAGATTATCATCCCTTTAGATGTAGAAATCCAGCTTCAGATTAACACTTTGTATGGAGATTTGAATTTTTTAAATCATCCGCCACGCAAGCTGCGCAATGAAACGATTTCTCTGATGACGCCTGACTATAAGCGGGCCAGCAAAACGGTAAAAATTGTCTTGGTCAGCTTTTTAGGAAATGTGGAGGTTGTTAGAAAGTGAAAAAAACAAGTTATTTGGTCATTTTCCTCTATACTTTCTTTGTTTTAGGGATTATCTTTCATTACATTTTTAATCTTTTTAATTTAGAATGGCAAAAGCTTCTGAATAATCTGGAACTGCTCCAGTCCTTTGCCTTTTTTGTTCTGGTTTTGGGCTTAGCGCTGACTATTTTCTTGGCCGCTGCTGCGCGCTTTCTTCAGCATCTGTCCCTTTCTCAAGTTCAAAAGAATTTAAAAGCTATTTTAGAAGGCAGGGGCATACAAGAAACCGGGCAGGCAGAATTGGACGATTCTTTCGTCCACTTAAAAGAAAAGTTGGATAGTTTAACCGAAAATTTGCAGAAATCTGAGAATCAGGCCTTGCAGGCCGAAGAGAAGATTATTGAAAAAGAACGCAGGCGGATTGCTCGCGATTTGCATGATACGGTCAGTCAGGAGTTATTTGCTGCTAATATGATTCTCTCAGGCGTTGCTGGAAATGTGGAGCGTCTGGATAAAGACAATCTCCAGCAGCAGTTAAAGGGAATTGCAGACATTCTAGATACAGCGCAAAAAGACTTGCGGATCTTGCTCTTACATTTACGTCCGACAGAGTTGGAAAATCGGACCTTGGTAGAGGGCATGAATGTCTTAATCAAAGAGTTGACAGATAAGTCGGACTTGACTGTCCAGTTTAAGCATGAGGTGGTCAGCCTGCCCAAGCAGATAGAGGAGCATATTTTTAGGATTATCCAAGAAATAATCAATAATACCTTGCGCCATGCTCAGGCCAGTCGTCTGGACATCTATCTCTATCAGACGCCAAATAGACTCAAACTCAAGGTTTCTGATGACGGAATCGGCTTTGATCCAGCTAGCTTGGCTGACATGAGTTATGGTTTGAAAAATATTGAAGATCGAGTGCATGATATGGCTGGAACCTTGAAGATTCTAACGGCTCCTAAAAAAGGAGTTTCTATCGAAGTCAGTGTTCCATTGTTAGAGGGGGAAAAGGATGAGAATATTACTAGTGGATGACCATCAAATGGTCAGATTGGGCTTGAAAAGCTTTTTTGAATTACAGGACGATATTGAAGAAGTAACAGAGGCTACAAATGGTAGAGAAGGTGTCGAAAAGGCTCTGGAAAACCGTCCAGATGTGATTATGATGGATATTGTTATGCCGGAGATGAGCGGCATTGATGCCACCTTGGCTATCTTGAAAGAATGGCCAGAGGCAAAGATTTTGATTTTGACATCCTATCTGGACAATGAAAAAATCTATCCAGTGTTGGATGCGGGTGCTCGTGGCTATATGTTGAAGACTTCTAGTGCGGATGAAATTCTCCATGCCGTCAGAAAGGTTGCAAAGGGTGAATTTGCCATTGAAACAGAAGTCAGTAAGAAGGTCGAATACCATCGGAATCATATAGAGCTTCACGAGGATTTGACAGCGCGGGAGCGGGATATTTTGGGGCTTCTAGCTAAGGGTTATGAAAACCAGAGGATTGCTGACGAGCTCTTTATTTCCTTGAAAACGGTCAAGACGCATGTGTCCAATATTTTGTCTAAGCTAGAAGTGAGCGATCGGACCCAGGCAGTTGTCTATGCTTTTCAGCATCACCTTGTTCCGCAAGATGATTTTTAATGATATAATAGAGAAGATTAAATTGAAAGAGGAAGATATGAAGGCGAAATTAAAATATAAGGCAAAAAAGATTAAGATTGTTTTCTTTGATATCGATGATACCTTGCGGGTCAAGGAAACGGGCTTCATCCCAGAGTCGATCAAAGTTGTATTTAAGCAGCTGAGAGAAAAGGGAATTCTGACAGGAATTGCTTCTGGTCGTGGCATTTTTGGAGTTGTTCCAGAAATTCGTGACTTGGATCCTGATTTTTTTGTTACCTTGAATGGGGCTTATGTTGAAAATAGAAAAGGCGAAGTCATTGCGAAAACGGTCATTCCACAAGAGTGTGTGGAATCCTATATCGCTTGGACCAAGGAAGTGGGCATTGAGTACGGTTTGGTAAGTAGTCACGAAGCGGCTTTGTCTGTTCGCAATCCTATGATTTCGTCAGCAATTGATATCATTTATCCAGATCTGGCTGTCAATCCTGATTTTTACCAAAATCATGAAATTTATCAAATGTGGACTTTTGAGGATGTAGGCGACAGTTTGCAGTTGCCAGAAGATTTGGCCGAGTCTCTTCGTATGGTACGTTGGCATGAGCATTCATCGGATGTCGTACTAAAAGAAGTTTCAAAGGCAGCTGGCGTTGCCAAGGTCGTGGAACACCTAGGCTTCAAACCAGAAAATGTTTTAGTTTTTGGCGACGGACTCAATGATTTAGAATTATTTGACTATGCAGGGCTCAGTATTGCTATGGGAGTTTCCGATGAAGAGCTAAAGAAAAAAGCTGATTTCGTCACAAAAACGGTCGAAGAAGACGGCATTTTTGATGCTTTGGAGCAATTGGGCATGGTGGAGAAAGAATTGAACTTCCCACAGCTCCATCTTAACGAGGTTCAAGGTCCAATTGCAAAGATCAAGACAAATCATGGTGAACTGAAGATTCAACTCTTCCCAGAGCAAGCGCCCAAAACAGTTGCCAACTTTATCGCCTTATCAAAGGATGGCTACTATGACGGAGTAATCTTCCACCGAGTTATCAAAGATTTTATGATTCAGGGGGGCGATCCGACAGGTACTGGCATGGGTGGAGAGTCCATCTACGGTGAACGCTTTGAAGATGAGTTTTCACCGGAGCTTTACAATATTCGTGGTGCCCTATCAATGGCGAATGCTGGACCGAATACCAATGGCAGTCAGTTCTTTATTGTCCAAAATAGCAGTCTTCCTTATTCAACCAAGGAACTGACTCGGGGAGGATGGCCGAAGCCGATCGCTGAAGTTTATGCTAGCAAGGGTGGGACACCGCATTTGGACCGTCGACACACTGTGTTTGGTCAACTGGTGGATGAGGCATCTTATGGAGTTTTGGATAAAATTGCAGCGGTTGAAACAGCTTCAATGGATAAACCACTTGAGGATGTTGTCATTGAGACGATTGAGGTTATAGACTAATGAAAATCGGAGATAAGTTAAAGGGCAAAATTACTGGAATTCAGCCCTACGGTGCCTTTGTCGAACTAGAAAGCGGTCTGATTGGCCTCATTCATATTTCTGAGATTCGGACGGGCTATATTGACAATATTCACGATATTTTGAAAATTGGTGATCAGGTTCTTGTGCAGGTAGTGGATTATGATGAGTTTTCTGGTAAGGCCAGCTTATCGATGCGAACCTTGGAGGAGGAAAAACATCGTTTACCGAGACGACATCGCTTTTCAAATGATCGTTGTAAAATTGGATTTGCGCCCTTAGGTAAGCAATTGCCAATCTGGATAAGGGAAGCCAAAGCTTTTCTGAAAGAACAAAAAGAGTAAAAAATTCCTACCCAAACGGGTAGGAATTTTGTTAACTCTTTTCACTATTAAGCGTCAAATTCGTAGAGAGCGGTAGATAGGTAACGCTCACCATTATCAGGTGCTAGGGCAAGGACTTTTTTACCAGCTCCTAGTTTTTTAGCGACTTCAATGGCTGCAAAAATAGCCGCAGCAGATGAAATTCCGACTAGGAAACCTTCCTGACCACCAATATAGCGTCCCAATTCTAGCGCTTGCTCGGAAGTCACGCGGACAATACCATCATAGGCTGCTGTATCCAAGGTTTCTGGAATGAAGCCAGCTGAAAGTCCTTGGATTTTGTGAGGACCTGGTTTCTCACCAGAAAGGATAGCAGATTCGTCTGCTTCAACCGCATAGACTTGGATATTCGGATTCGCTTTTTTAAGAGCATGAGAGACACCAGAGATAGTCCCACCAGTTCCGACACCACCGACAAAAGCGTCCAGTCCAGTTTCACCGAAAGCAGCGATAACTTCTGCTCCTGTTGTTCGTTCGTGAACCTCTGGATTAGCCGGATTGTTAAACTGCAGTGGCAACCAGCCATTTCGTTCTTTCGCGATTTCTTCTGCCTTGGCAATAGCCCCTTTCATTCCTTCGCTACCCGGAGTCAAAACTAGCTCTGCCCCATAAGCTTGGATAATCTTGCGGCGCTCCACACTCATGGTTTCTGGCATGACAATGACAACCTTGTAGCCTTTAGCAGCCCCAACCCATGAAAGACCAATACCAGTATTTCCGCTGGTTGCTTCCACAATAGTATCGCCAGGCTTGATAAGGCCATCGCGTTCAGCGGCCTCAATCATGCTGAGAGCAATCCGGTCTTTGACAGAAGAGCCAGGATTGAAGGCTTCTAACTTGACGTAAACCTCAGCAGCTCCTTCAGGAACGATATTATTTAATTTAACAATTGGCGTTCTTCCAACTAATTCTGTGATATTTTGATAAATGTTTGCCATTTTTCCTACCTCAATACTTTAATGAGACTAGTATAAGCTGAAAGTAGCACTTTGTAAAATATAAAAAAGCTATGACCACGATAAAAATTCTTTATCACTAGGCCTAGCTGTTAAGATTATTCAACTGTTAAAGGAATTTCAACCTCGCGCAAACCTTGATCATCAATTTGGATTTTGCCATTGAAAAACTCGATTAATTTCTGCTCTAGCGTTTCTTTCTCTTGTTTGTCAATATAGATGGTTGTGGCAACTAGATCTGTGAACTCTGTATCGAATTCGATCAGATCTTCGGCTTTCAAAAAGTTATCGAAGTTTTGGTACTGGCTGTAAGACATTTTGAGGCGTAAGCCGGCCTGTTCCTTGATCTCAATGAGACCAATTTCTTTGATTGCCAAGGCGACGCTGCCTGCATAAGCTCGAATGAGTCCGCCAGCTCCTAGCTTAATCCCGCCAAAATAGCGTGTGACCACAAAGCAGACATTGGTCAGTTGGTGATTCTCCATGACAGCGAGCATAGGAACGCCTGCTGTACCGCTGGGCTCACCGTCATCACTGGTTCGTTTGATCTCACTTTTTTCTCCGACAATAAAAGCAGAGCAATTATGAGTGGCTTTATAGTGATCTTTTTTGATGGCCGCAATAAAATCCCGAGCTTCCTCTTCTGAGTAAACGCGCTTGGCGTGGCAAATGAAACGAGATTTTTTAATTTCTTCTTGGGCTTGGCCGTCTTGTCTAATTGTTCTATATTCCATAGTTTTATTGTACACAAAAAAATAGATTTTTCCAAAAGTTTTACGAATAAAAAAGTATGTTAGAAAGAAATGATTGCCTAGGTAGAATATTTACAGAAGATCAGCTCAGTCCTGAACTGCGTATGCAGGCCCAGCAGCTGCCCAGTATGCGAGAGGAAAGGAAGAAGTTGTTTTGCAGCCGCTGTGGCTCTCAAGTGGACAAGGAGAACTACCAACTACCTGTCAATGCCTACTATTGCAGGGAATGTCTGATTTTGGGGCGAGTTCGGAGTGATCAAGAACTCTACTATTTCCCGCAGGAAGATTTTCCAGAAAATCAGGTACTCAAGTGGCAGGGGCAATTAACAACCTTTCAAGAGAAAGTTTCTCAGGGACTGTTAGAGTCAGTTGCTCAAAAGCAGAATAGCCTAGTCCATGCAGTGACTGGGGCGGGCAAAACGGAAATGATTTATCAGGTGATTGCAGAAGTGATTGATCGTGGAGGTGCCGTTTGCCTAGCCAGCCCTCGGATTGATGTCTGTTTGGAGCTTTATCGCCGGCTCAAGCTGGATTTTGCCTGCCCTATTTCACTTTTGCATGGCGAATCCGATCCATATTTTCGTAGTCCCTTGGTCATTGCTACTACCCATCAGCTCCTCAAATTTTATCGAGCTTTTGATTTGCTAATTGTGGATGAAGTAGATGCTTTTCCTTATGTGGACAATCCTGTGCTCTATCATGCTGTGGAGCAGTCGGTCAAGGAGGAGGGAACCACTATCTTCTTAACTGCCACTTCGACGGATGAGCTAGATAGAAAAGTTCAAAAAGGAGAATTAAAACGACTCAGCCTTCCTCGTCGCTTCCATGGCAATCCTTTGATTGTGCCACAAAAAGTTTGGCTGGCAGATTTTCAAAAATATCTATCGAAAAAGAAACTACCGCCTAAATTGAAGAAATATATCGAGAGACAGAGAAAAACAGGCTTTCCCTTACTGATCTTTGCCTCGGAAATCAAAAGAGGTCAAGAATTTGCGCAAGTTTTGGAGGAGATATTTCCAGCGGAAAGAGTTGGATTTGTAGCTTCAACAACTGAAGATCGTTTAGAAATCGTTGAAGAGTTTCGCAAGCGAAAAATCACCATTTTGGTCACGACGACCATCCTAGAGCGTGGAGTGACCTTTCCCTGTGTAGATGTCTTTGTTCTGGAAGCCAACCATCGTCTCTTTAGCCGTAGCGCCTTGGTGCAAATTTCTGGTCGAGTGGGACGTAGCATGGAGAGGCCGACGGGAGATTTATTCTTCTTTCACGACGGCACTACACGTTCAATCGAAAAGGCGATTCGTGAAATCAAGCTGATGAATAAGGAGGCTGGCTTATGAGAAATTGCCTGTTATGCAGCCAGGCAGTAGAAGAAAATAGGACTTTTTCTTCCTTGATTTTATTTCAAAAAGAACAAAATACAATTTGTAAACATTGTCGAGCAGGATTTGAAGCGATTTCCTCTATCCATTGCCCACGTTGCTGGAAGGATGGGGAAGCGAAAGTCTGCTCGGATTGTCAAATATGGGAAGCGCAAGGCTATGTAGTTCAGCATCAGGCCTGTTTTCTTTATAATGACTTGATGAAGGATTACTTTAGCAAATACAAGTTTCAAGGGGATTATCTTCTGAGATTTGTGTTTGCAGAAGTTCTCAAAAAAAGCCTCAGAAATTTCAAAAAATATACTCTGGTTCCTATTCCAGTCAGCCCTGAAAAATACCAAAGTCGAGGTTTTAATCAGGTAGAAGGCTTCTTGCAAGCAGCTGGCTTGCCTTATAAACAGTTGCTTGAAAAGCAGGATGCGCTTGCCCAATCCAGTAAAAATCGGCAAGAACGTTTAAAAAGCCAGCAATGTTTCACATTGGTAAAAGATGTTTGTTTGCCAGATAAAATTTTATTGATAGACGATGTGTATACGACTGGAAAAACTTTGCAATTGGCTCGAGAATTATTGCTGGAAGCAGGTGTGAAAGAAGTTTTGACATTTTCACTCGCAAGATAAGAAAATATTTGCAAAAAAAGAATGAAAGCGTTATAATGATATTGTAAATAAAACATTTATGTTTAGAAAGAAGGTACTTATATGCTTAAATATAGTATCCGTGGTGAAAACCTAGAAGTAACTGATGCTCTCCGTGACTACGTAGTTTCTAAACTTGAGAAGATTGAGAAGTATTTCCAAGCAGAGCAAGAACTTGATGCACGGGTAAATTTGAAAGTGTACCGGGAGAAGACGGCGAAAGTCGAAGTAACGATTCCTCTTGGTTCTATTACCCTTCGGGCAGAAGATGTTTCGCAAGATATGTACGGATCTATCGACCTAGTTATCGATAAGATTGAACGTCAGATTCGTAAGAATAAGACAAAGATTGAAAAGAAAAATCGGAATAAGGTTGCAACTAGCCAGTTGTTCACTGATGCTTTAGTAGAAGAAGCTGATGCAGCATCTTCCAAAGTAGTACGTTCTAAGCATATTGATTTGAAACCAATGGATCTAGATGAAGCTATTTTGCAAATGGATTTGTTGGGACATGACTTCTTCATCTACACAGATGTTGAAGATAGTACAACGAATGTTATCTATCGTCGTGAAGATGGAGATATCGGTTTGTTAGAAGTTAAATAATGTAGCAAAGCCGTCCAATGGACGGCTTTTTGTTGTAGAGAAAGCTCTCGCTCATTCTACTCTAAATAATGTTTACAAATAAAGAAATTCTATTTCGTTTTTATAGCTGTCCTATGGTATAATAAAGGGATAAATGTTAGGTGGTAGGTATGGCTAAATTAATTCCTGGTAAAATTCGAACGGAAGGAATTGCCCTCTGTGATAGCAAAAAAGTCGAAATTCTTGACGTCAAAGATTCCTTTTTATACACGCGCGTGGATCAGTACAATCTACGCTATAGTCTAGATGATGATGCAGTTTTCTGCTCCTGTGATTTTTTTCAAAAGAAGAAGTACTGCGCCCATCTGGCTGCCTTGGAATATTTTTTGAAAAATGATCCAGCAGGTAAAGATCTGCTGGCGAAGATGACAGAAAAAGAGTCTTCTAGTCAGGAAGCCCAGAAATTGGTTTCTTTTGGTAGCCTTTTTTTGGATAAGATTTTGCTAGATAAATCCAGTCAGCAAGTCCGCTATGAGCTATCAGCGACTGGACAGGAAGATATTTACACAGGACAATTTTTATGGAGTCTGCGGATTAGCCGTCTGCCGGATGAGCGCTCTTATGTAGTGCGTGATATTTTGTCCTTTTTGAGAACCTTGAATAAGGGTGGACATTATCAAATCGGTAAGAACTACTATGAGCCTATCCGAATGGAGAATTTTGATGAAGCTAGTCAAGACCTACTAGAATTTTTACGAGGCTTGGTGACGGATTATAAGGGACAGGACTCTTCGTTGGTCTTTCCCAATGCTGGGCGGCACCTTTATTTTCCAGCCAGTCTTTTTGAGGAAGGCGTGACTCGATTGATGAATCTTGCTTCGTTCCGTTTGGAATATAGCTTCTATGATTATGCTGAGGTATTTTTCCAAGACTTGCATGAAGAAGCGGGAATTTATCAGTTTGAGGTGCAAGAGCGTGAAAACTTTTTTGAGCTGCTGATATCTGAAAAGAATTATAAGATGCTCTATGGGGGGCAATTTATCTTTCATAATCAGACCTTCTATCAACTGACAGCTCAGCAGACCAAGTTAGTCAAGGCATTACAGGAATTGCCGATTGAGCAAGAGCGCGTCAAGCGCCTGCAGTTTGATGTGTCTGAGCAGTCCAAACTGGCAGTGAGTCTGCTTGAGTTTAAAAAAATTGGCCGTGTGACAGCACCTGAGCGACTGTTCATTCATGATTTTACCGTTGATTTCGATTTTAATTTGGGGGCTGACAAGCAAGTATTGCTGGATCTTGTCTTTGATTATGGTAGTCAGACTGTCACCAGTCTTGAAGAGCTGAGAAAGCTACCTTTTGCCAGCAATTTTGAGCGGGAACAGCAAGTTTTTAAAGCAATGCTGGAGGCAGGTTTTGCAGATGATTTTATCAGCCAGCGTCCGCCTTTACGACCCGAAGAAATTTACCGTTTCTTCTCTGTCTTGATTCCGCGCTTTAGAGCATTGGGTAATGTCTACTTGTCAGATGAGCTGCAAAGTCTATCACAAACAGCACCTCCGAAGGTTTCCATCAGTATGAATGGTGGACTCTTGGATATTGGCTTTGACTTTACTGGTATTGATCAGTCTGAGGTAGATGATGTTCTAGATTCGCTGATGAGCCAAAAGGATTACTTTATCAGCAAGACGGGTCAAGTTGTGATTTTTGATGAGAATAGTAAGCGAATCAGCCAGACCCTGCAACAATTGAGAAGCAAACACTCCCGAAATGGGGTCATCCAAACGCATAGCCTGGCTGCCTATCAACTCTCTGAATTGTTCAAAGATCAGGAAAGGGTTGACTTGTCGGAGGATTTTCGCCAGCTGGCTTATGATTTGACCCACCCAGAGGATTTTCCTCTGCCTAAGCTGAAAGTTCAGGCAGAGCTTCGAGATTATCAAGGAACGGGTGTAAAATGGCTATCCATGCTGAATAAATATGGATTTGGTGGCATTCTAGCCGATGACATGGGCTTGGGAAAGACCCTTCAGACCATTTCTTTCTTGACTGCTCATTTGACCAAGTCTAAGAAAGTTTTGATTTTGGCGCCGTCGAGTCTAATTTACAACTGGAGCGATGAGTTTGCCAAATTTGCTCCAGACTTGGATGTGGCTGTTGTGTATGGACTGAAAAATGTCCGAGATGCTGTGATTGCAGAAGACCATCAGATTACCATTACCAGCTACGCTTCCTTTAGACAAGATGTAGAAGAGTATCAAGGGCTTCATTTTGATTATTTAATTTTGGACGAAGCACAGGTCATGAAGAATGACCAGAGCAAGATTGCTCAATATCTGAGAGCATTTGAGGTGGAGCGGACGTATGCCTTGTCTGGCACGCCGATTGAAAATCATCTCGGCGAGCTTTGGTCTATTTTCCAGATTGTCCTTCCGGGCTTATTACCGAGCAAGAAAGCTTTTTTGAAGATGCCGGCAGAAACAGTTGCCCGCTATATTAAACCCTTTGTCATGAGGCGTAAGAAAGAAGAAGTCTTGCAAGAACTTCCTGATTTGATTGAGGTTTCTTACCGTAACGAACTTGCAGACAGCCAGAAAACGATTTATCTAGCCCTGCTCAAGCAAATGCAGGAGCGAATTCTTCATGCAACGGAGGAAGAAATCAATCGCAGCAAAATTGAAATCTTGTCTGGTCTTATGCGACTCCGTCAAATTTGTGATACTCCCAAGCTTTTTATGGATGATTACGATGGGGAAAGCGGCAAGCTGGAAAGTTTGCGGGAGCTGTTAGAGCAGATCCAAGACGGTGATCATCGTGTTCTGATATTTTCACAATTCCGTGGTATGCTAGATATTATTGAGCAAGAACTGAACCAGATGGGAATGGAGTCCTTCAAAATCACAGGCTCGACTCCAGCAAAAGAACGTCAGGAGATGACCAAAGCCTTTAATCAAGGAGAAAGATCAGCCTTTCTGATTTCTCTTAAAGCTGGTGGTGTCGGTCTCAATCTAACTGGTGCAAATACTGTTATTTTAGTGGATCTTTGGTGGAATCCTGCAGTAGAAGCCCAAGCTATTGGTCGGGCTCATCGTATCGGGCAGGAACGGAATGTAAAAGTTTATCGTATGATTACACGGGGGACTATTGAAGAAAAAATTCAGGAATTACAGGACACCAAACGAAATCTGGTTTCAACGATTCTAGATGGTGCAGAGTCTCGCTCTAGTCTTTCGATGGAAGAAATTCGAGAAATTCTTGGAATTTCTTCTGAATCGCTTGAAAAATAGTTTGAATAGTTTATAATAATGAAGAGTTGAAAGGACATGCTATGACAAATACTAAATTTCCTATAATTGCTGATGACGAAATCATGTTGACAGAAATGCCACACATGAATTTGTACGATGAGTTGGATCTGATTAGCAACATTAAAGGGGACTATCAGGACCGTAATTATTTAGAATGGATGCCGATTGCTAAGCCAGAAAGTCCTGCTCATGCTACTCCTAGTCAAACTGTAAGTAAAGCTAGAAAGAAGCAAGCTCCAGTTACGGACTTTAAAAAGCCAATTGATAAGAAAGATCCAGCTATTCGCTATGCTGAGCAAGCACGAGAAGAAGCTCGGGCTGATCTGAGGAAAAAACGTTCGGCTGCTTATTTGACAAGCAAGCTCCCAAATAAGGTTCGTAGTCGGAAAGTGGCCCCTCCTTTTGAGGGAAATCCAGTTAAACCAACAGCCCCTTTCCAAAAGGAAAATCCGGGTGAGTTAACGAAGTTCAGTGATAAGCTAAAGCAAGATAGCTATATATTAGCGGATGTTCAGTCTCAACCTCTCATAGAAGTACCAACGAATCCAGAAAAAAATAAAAAGAATAACTACGATTTTCTCAAAACCAGCCAAGTCTATAACAAGGGCAAGAAGCGAGAAAAACACAATAAGCATAAAAAAGCACAGGAATTGGACATCACCAAGTTGAGTTCAGATGCCCAAGGGCAATAAGGCTTCAGTTATTTAAGATTTAAGGAGTAATCATGACGAAAACCTATCATTTTATCGGAATTAAGGGCTCAGGTATGAGCGCTTTGGCTTTGATGTTACATCAGATGGGCCATAAGGTTCAGGGAAGCGATGTTGATAAATATTATTTCACTCAGCGTGGTCTGGAGCAGGCTGGGATTCCCATTTTGCCTTTCGATGAGAAAAATCTCCAGTCAGATTTTGAAATTATTGCCGGTAATGCCTTCCGTCCAGATAACAATGTGGAAATTGCCTATGCAGATGCCAATGGTATTAGCTACAAGCGCTACCATGAATTTTTGGGTAGCTTTATGCGTGACTTTGTCAGCTTAGGTGTGGCTGGTGCTCACGGGAAAACTTCGACAACGGGTATTCTTTCTCATGTTCTGTCTAATATCACAGATACTAGCTATCTAATTGGGGACGGTACAGGTCGCGGTTCTGCTAATGCCAAGTATTTTGTCTTTGAATCAGACGAGTACGAACGTCATTTTATGCCTTATCATCCGGAATATTCGATCATCACCAATATTGACTTCGATCATCCGGATTATTTCACAAGCTTGGAAGATGTCTTTAACGCTTTCAATGATTACGCCAAGCAGATTACAAAAGGGCTCTTCGTTTATGGAGAAGACGAGCAACTACGCCGTATTACTTCAAATGCGCCGATTTATTACTATGGCTTCAAGGAAGAGGGAAATGACTTTGTCGCTCACGATCTCTTGCGTTCTACCAGCGGTTCAGGATTTAAAGTTTCTTTCCGTGGGCAAGAGCTGGGTGAGTTCCAGATTCCAAGCTTTGGCCGTCACAACATTATGAATGCGACTGCGGTCATCGGTCTCCTCTACATTGCAGGTATTGACTTGAATCTAGTAAGGGAACATCTCAAGACCTTTAGTGGGGTTAAGCGCCGCTTTACAGAAAAGATTGTCAACGACACAGTCATTATTGATGACTTTGCCCATCATCCAACGGAAATTATCGCGACTCTGGATGCAGCCCGTCAGAAGTATCCAAGCAAGGAAATCGTTGCCATCTTCCAGCCGCACACCTTCACTCGGACCATTGCTCTCTTGGACGAATTTGCGGAAGCCCTCAATCAGGCTGACTCAGTCTATTTAGCTCAGATTTACGGATCTGCGCGTGAGGTGGACAAAGGCGATGTTAAGGTCGAAGATTTGGCTGAAAAGATTGTGAAGCGTGCCAAGGTTATTGATGTGGACAATGTCTCTCCACTTCTTGACCACGATAATGCCGTTTATGTCTTTATGGGAGCTGGTGACATCCAGACCTATGAATATTCCTTTGAACGTCTCTTGTCTAATCTGACTAGCAACGTTCAGTAGGAGGCACCTGGATGGAAGCACCGATTCGAATCAGACAGGTTGACTTGAGCGACTGGGAGGAAATTCTTGCAATTGAGCAGCTGAATTTTCCAGCAGCGGAAGCAGCCAGTTCAGAAGTTCTCAAAGAGCGAATTGAGCAGATTCCAGATACTTTTTTGCTAGCAGAGCTGCATGGTGAGCTGGCGGGCTATATTGTTGGACCAGCTGTTCAGGCGCGATATTTGACAGATGACCTCTTTAGCAAGGTGGGTGCTAATTCTCCAGAAGGTGGCTTCATTGCCGTCCAAAGTCTGTCCGTCCATCCTGATTTTCAGAGGCAGGGAGTCGGAACCTTATTGCTTGCAGCTCTCAAGGAAATAGCTGTTCAGCAAAATCGAGAGGGCATTAGCCTAACCTGTCATGATGAGCTGATACCTTATTATGAGATGAATGGTTTCGTCCACGAAGGGATTTCTGACTCAACTCACGGTGGGACTATCTGGTCAAATATGGTATGGGAAAATCCTGATTTTAAGGAGAAAGAATGATTATCCGTCAAGCTCAAATGGCTGACTTAGATGCCATTTATGCTATCGAATTGGAAAATTTTAGTCCAGAAGAGGCTATTAGTCGTGAAATACTGGCGAAACACATTGAAAAGATTTCCTCAACTTTTTTGGTTGCAGAAAAAAATGGCAAGATTTTGGGCTATTTAGAAGGTCCTGTCCGACCAGAACGCTATTTAAAAGATATTTCCTTTACGGAGGACGTTGAAGATTATAGCTATCTGGCTGGCGGATTTATCTCTGTGACTAGTCTATCTATTTCTAAAGAAGCACAGGGTTTAGGTGTAGGAAAAGCCTTGTTGGACACTATGAAGGAAATTGCGATTGCTGATGAACGCCACGGTATTAATCTCACTTGTCATGATTATTTGATAGCCTATTATGAGAAGCATGGCTTCGTCAATGAAGGACCTTCGTCCTCAACTTATGCAGATGAAGTATGGTTTGATATGGTTTGGGAAAATCCCCAGATATAACTTTCATAAATAATATAGTTTTAAAAGTCGGATATGATTGCATTTATCTGACATTTAAGATATAATGTTAGGGATTATGAAGAAGGAGATCAAGTTTTTGACTGAAAATTCACAGGATAACGAAAAGACGCTGAGTTTTAAAGAGAAGATTTTGAATGAGTTGGCAGCAGCCAATGGTACCCAAAATCACTCAGTTCAGGAAGAAGCGCAGCCTCTTTTAGGTAAAGAAATGGAATTGGCGGAGAGCTTGGAATCTCTCGTTTCTGCTGTTGAAAAATCTCATGAGGTTCTAGAGAAGGATACTTCAGTAGAGGAAGAACCTAGTAAGATCAAAGTAGAAGAGCCAATGGGAAAAAGCGATCCTACTGTTCATACTCAGGCAGATGTGCTAGAAAATATAGTTCGTAATTCTACGATTTCGGAAGTTCCATCAAATGTTGATGGACCAGGACAAGCTGATGTTGCTAAGAAGGAAAGTATAGAGTCTGGAGAAGTTCAAACTTCTGTGGCTCATTCAGAAGCTTATCAAGAAAAGGCAGCACCAGTTGCAGATGAGATAAAAGAAACAGTGTTACCTGATTCAAACACTACAGATGAAAGAGAAGCTAAAAAAGACTTTTCTACTGCAGAACCAACGCTAAGCCGTAGAGATGTTGCTCATGGAAAGAAACGTTCACGTGCAGATCGTACCAATAGTAGTAAAAAGAAAAAACGTAAAAACGGCCTAGCCAATCGAATCGTGATGACAGTCTTGGTACTTTTCCTATTGGGCCTTGGTATTACTGGTTTTGTGGGATACAATTATGTTTCCTCTGCGCTGAAACCAGTAGATGCCAAATCAACAGAGTATGTGACAGTGGAAATTCCTGCCGGTTCTAGCACCAAACAAATCGGAGAGATTTTAGAAAAGAAAGGCCTAATTAAGAACGCTCAAGTCTTTAATCTTTATTCAAAAATCAGAAGTTATGGTAATTTTCAATCTGGTTACTATAATCTTCAAAAGAGTATGGACTTAGACACGATTGCTAAGCAATTACAAGAAGGTGGAACAGATACACCACAGCCTCCAGTTCTTGGCAAGATAACAATTCCTGAGGGATACACTTTGGAGCAAATTGCCGAAGCAACTACTGTCAATGCTGCAAAAACTGCGAACAAGAATACTAAAACACCATTCAGCAAGGAAGATTTTCTAAATAAAGCTCAAGATGAAGATTTTATTGCAAAAATGGCAGCTAAATATCCGCAGCTTCTAGCAACTTTGCCGAGCAAGGATAGTGGTGTTAAATATCGTCTTGAAGGTTATCTTTTCCCAGCTACTTATGATTATGGAAAAGAAACCACGGTTGAAGAACTGATTGAGCAAATGCTGGCTGCTATGAATACCAATCTATCGCAGTATTACTCAATAATTGAGTCTAAGAATCTGACGGTCAATGATGTTTTGACCCTCGCCTCTTTAGTTGAAAAAGAGGGATCAACTGATCAGGATCGCAAAGATATCGCGAGCGTCTTTTATAATCGTTTGAACCAAGCTATGCCACTTCAGAGCAATATTGCGCTTCTTTATGCTCAAGGAAAACTTGGTCAAAAGACAACTCTTAAAGAAGATGCTGAAATCGATACAAATCTTGACTCGCCTTATAATGTGTACAAGAAGCAAGGTTTGATGCCTGGTCCAGTAGATAGTCCAAGCCTATCTGCTATCGAAGCTACTATTAATCCAAGTAAGACAGAGTACTTGTATTTTGTAGCAAATGTGGAAACAGGGGCTGTATATTTTGCAAATACTTACGAAGAACACGCTAAGAATGTGGAAGAACACGTTAATAGCAAATTAAACCAATCAGGTGAAAGTTCTAACTAAATTATGTGGTTTTCCACATAATTTTGTTTTATCAAAAAATAGAAAGAAGAGAGAAAATAAAGTAATGGCTGAAAAAACTTATCCTATGACCCTTGTAGAAAAGGAAAAATTAGAACAAGAATTAGAAGAATTGAAATTGGTTCGACGTCCAGAAGTAGTAGAACGCATTAAAATTGCTCGTTCTTACGGAGATTTATCAGAAAATAGTGAATATGAAGCAGCAAAGGATGAGCAGGCTTTCGTTGAAGGACAAATTTCAAGTCTGGAGACTAAAATTCGCTATGCTGTGATTGTTGATAGCGATTCAGTTGCTAAAGATGAAGTTGCCATCGGTAAAACTGTTACTATTCAAGAAGTCGGTGAGACTGAAGAAGAAGTATACATTATCGTTGGTTCAGCTGGTGCGGATGCCTTTGCGGGAAAAGTTTCAAATGAAAGTCCAATTGGTCAAGCATTGATTGGTAAGAAGACTGGTGATATTGCAACAGTAGAAACACCAGTTGGCAGTTATGACGTCAAAATACTAAAAGTTGAAAAAACAGTCTAAGAAAGGTCGAGCACGCTCGGCTTTTTCTTTATCAATTTATGCTATAATATAGAACAAACAAAGGAGATTGTATACTGATGGTTTTATCAAAAAAACGAGCACGCCATGTCATCGAGGAGATCATTGCCCTATTTCCTGATGCCAAACCGAGTTTAGATTTTAGAAATCACTTTGAGCTACTCGTGGCAGTCATGTTATCCGCTCAAACGACAGATGCTGCAGTTAATAAAGCTACACCGAATCTATTTTTAGCTTATCCTACTCCAGAAGCTATGGCAGCAGCGTCCGAGGCAGATATTGCCAAGCACATTTCGCGTTTAGGACTTTATCGAAATAAGGCCAAATTTCTGAAAAAATGTGCCCAGCAACTCTTGAACGATTTCAATGGTCAAGTGCCTCAGACTCGGGAAGAATTAGAAAGTTTAGCTGGGGTGGGGCGTAAGACAGCTAACGTGGTCATGAGTGTAGGGTTTGGTATTCCAGCTTTTGCCGTTGATACACATGTTGAACGCATTTGTAAACACCACGATATTGTCAAAAAGTCAGCAACTCCTTTAGAAGTTGAAAAACGTGTTATGGATGTTCTCCCGCCTGAACGCTGGCTAGCTGCGCATCAGGCTATGATCTACTTTGGTCGGGCTATTTGCCATCCCAAAAATCCAGAGTGCGAACTCTATCCTCAACTTTACAATTTTGATCATGTTTAAGATAGAGTCTTTAGATACAAATTTTTACTAGGCGATGAGCG
>NZ_JAPVZU010000024.1:0-5275 GCF_041432545.1 Streptococcus sp. 27098_8_113
GGATATGGTTGGAACGGTTGAGGTCGGGGGAGTTAATATTTTACCTAATGCAGATTTCTCTAAAACTACGGAAACCTTAACAACTTTTACAGTAGGAGGGAAAATCCATAGAAACACCATTATCAACAAATGGCAAGATCTGTATAATGGGGGTATTCCGAATCCAACAAGTAATTATCACGCTTTCGTGAATAAGACATTTTCCTCTGACAGTCCAGTAATTGAATTCAATGAGAGTAATGGTGTTAGAAACTGGAAAGCATTAAGCCTTATTATTCCAAATAAAGATTTAAGAATAGGTACGTATTATTTTTCTACTGATTTATACGCAACTGGAACAGGGACTAAGATTTGGTTTGGATTCTATTATTACAAAAGTGATGGTAGCCGAAATTTTCACTCAGGACATACCATGGTAAATGTGCCTAGTGCAGGTAGTTGGCAGCGCTTAGGAGGCTCTATTAAGTTAAGTGATGATGTCGATTTTAGTAGAGAAGTCAGGCTCTATATTTATAGTTTTAACTTTTCCACAAATTCAATACTATACCTAAAGAAACCTAAATTAGAAACCGGAAATATTGGTACTGCATTTAGCTTAAAACCTTCAGATGTAGACGACGCTATAAACTCCAAAGCTGACCAAGGTTTAACCCAAGAACAATTAAACAAGCTGGCAGAGCGTGATAATGTCCTTAAAGCGGAGCTGGAGGCAAAAGCTGCTCTTTCTGTAGTCGAAAAATGGATAAAAAAAATCCAGAATCTCACAGCAGTTGAGGAAGCAGGGAGAAAAAGCGCAGAGGCAGCAATCATCAAAGCCAGTGAGCGGATGATAGATCTCCAACGAAAAGTCGGTGAGTTACAGACTGTGACTGAGTTTGTGAATACTTACATGAGCCAGTCTGATGAGGGATTGATTGTCGGTCGTAAAGATGGATCATCTAAAGTCTTGGTTTCTCACGACAGGATATCCTTTGTGTCCGGAGGAAAAGAAGTAGCATCTATTTCTCAAGGGGTGCTCAAGATTGATAATGGTGTATTTGTTAAGAGCTTGCGGATTGGTCGTTTTGTGACTATGCAAGATCCAACAAATCCAGATCGTAATTTAACAATGTATGTAGGAGGTGCTTAATATGGCTCGTAATATCTTCGGCGGTTTATGGGGGCCAGCAATGCAACTTGAAATTGTATCTGGCTGGAACACCCCAAACCAAACCGGGAATTTCTCGACAGTGAATGTACAAGTAAAATTGATTGCAAATAGTCAAGCAGCGATTTACGAACACATTATGCGTACACTGACTATAACTGTTGATGGCAAAGCTCAGAATTTCCAAGTTGATTGTAAAATATCGCAAGGGCAAACTGTGTTGCTCAAGGCAATAGATGTAAATGTGCCACATGATAGTGATGGGAATAAAATTGTCACTATCTCAGCTAGTTTACCTCTAAACATAGGATACTATACGTCGTCATCTGTATCAGAAAGTTTGAGATTGTCCAAAATTCAACGAGCTAGTACTGGTACAAGTGTTAAAGCGACAATTGGAAAGCCTGTAACTCTAAATATAAGTCGTCAAAATAATAATTTCAAGCACTCTATCTGGGTGAAATATGGTAATTATGATAAAAAAATAGCTGGAGATAATATTGAAACCAGTTATACATGGACACCAGAAATGGCTTTGTGTGAGCAAACGCCTGACGCTGCAAGCGGCTTTGGTACGATTACTTACATCACTTACAACAACGCTGCAGAGGTTGGGAGGGATAGTCAAAGGTTAGAATTGACTATCCCTGACAATGTTAAACCGACACTATCAAGTCTGAGTGTGACAGATACTAATACGACTGTTGCACAGATGCTCAAGCCTAATCACTTTATCCGTGTTTTATCTAGTATTAGAGTGAGTCTTGGGCAATCTGCAGGGGCTTATGGTTCGACTATTGTTAGCTATCATGCAGAGATTGTTGGTCAACCGTATGCCTTGGATAAAAATGATATATTTGGCGATATAGACTTTACTGGGCAGGCAACTATCAGAGCAACCGTCACAGATAGTAGAGGTAGGACTAGTGCGCCAAAAGATGTGACTATCAATGTATTAGATTACCATCTGCCACAAATCAGCTTTGATGTACAGCGGATCGGGGCAAATGCTGACCAGTTGCAAATTATCCGTAATGCCAAAATCGCACCTCTGACAATTGACGGAGCACAGAAAAATATCATGAGATTGCGCTTTAAGATAGCGCCATTTGGTACGGATAGATTTGTAGAGGATGTTGGGCCAGCCAGAGGTGATTTCACTACTCTTTCCTCTCTGATCAATTCCGCTGCTAATCTGGGCAGTAAATACCCTGCAGACAAATCTTATATTGTTGTTGGGACTGTCGAGGATCGCTTTACTAGTTCTAGCTATCGGTTCGAAGTGCCAACTCGATCAGTTGTGATGTCTATGGATAAAGATGGTGTTGGTATCAATAAAGTCCGTGAGCGTGGCGCTCTGGATGTCGGAGGTGATATTTATGCTAACAACAAGCCGATTCAGCAGCATCAGCTCACCAGTCATTCGGGTATGACCTTAATGGCCACTGATGATTGGAATAATTATCAGGCCACGGGCTACTATACAGGGTACAATCTAAATAATGCTCCTGATACTGAAAATAAAAGTATCTATGTAAGAGTTACAAGGCATAATAATGATTATGTTTTACAAGAAGCTGTTGATTTTGCTGGTACGGCATTGGCTTACCGAGTAATGTCAGATGGCGTTTGGCAAGAGTGGGTTAGTGTAGCTTCAAAGTCTGACCTAGAAGCTTTAAAACCAGATCCTAAACAAAAAATCCTATATAAGACACTTGTTGGTTTACCTTATGGTATGGCGGCTTATGCTTCTAGGATTGGTGATACAGTCACTATATCCTTAGAACGTAGAATTGTTCGCATCAATCAGAAATATGAAAATGCCAAAATGGCTGAAAACATACCAATCGGATATAGACCAGTGCAAAATATATCATTGATATTACATGCCAATGTATCAGCTAATGTTGTTGGGACTGGTGTACTGCATATCAATACTGCAGGGGATGTATCTTTAACGTCATCATATACAACGGATGCGGTCTGGCTTGGTACGGTTACTTACGTCACAGACAATCCTTGGCCTAATTGAGTAAAAAATCCCTAGCGACTAGAGGGATAATTAGAGCATAAATTAAAGGAGGTACAGACTATGTTAAAAGTCTCAAAATCACGCCAGATTGTGGCAGAGTTTTTCGCAACCGAGGACGAGCAAGAAAAGCTTGTGAAAACCACGGTAGTAAATATCGATCATACAGCCGTTTCAACTGTTTCTGAAACACTGCATGAATCTGAGCTATACGCTAAACATCGAAGTGATATGCGTAAAGATGAGGAAAATCTGCGAAAACTGTGTTATCAAATCGAAGATGAAATTTTGGCGGAGCTTGACACAGCTGGCAAAGCAGAAACAGCGTAGAGGTGGTAGATGCAAGAATCAGATGGACTTTGGGCGATCCTCGATGTCGTAAAGGATTTTTACGAAACGGGTATCGACGACCACTTTTTCGTATTCATTCTATTGGTACTAGTTGTGGCTGATGTCGTCACAGGATTTTGTAAAGCCTGGGCACTTAAAAACTTTTCCAGTCGAAAAGCTCGAACTGGGATCGTGACACATTCAGCAATTTTCGTTATTGCAGCAATTGGTTATCCATTTTTCCTCTTTGCCAATGCCGGCTCACTAGCTGATATGATTATAACAGCTCTTTGTGCAAGCTACGGTGCTAGCTTAGTGACAAATCTGGATATTTTAGGGCTTAAAATACCCTATGTGACCACATTTATAAATGATCGGGTTGATAACCACAAGAAAAAGGAGTGATATATGAAATTATCAAACTCACAGTATGATGTAGCAAAAAAAGCTGTTACCGTAGTAGTACCAGCTGGCATTACATTGATTACTGGTTTGGGTGCCTTGTACAAGTTTGATACAACGGCAATCACAGGAACTATTGCACTACTTGCCACGTTCGCAGGTACTGTACTTGGTATCTCAAGCAAAAAGTACCAAGAAGAAAATGAATGACAAGGAGGTCTAGCATGAAAGCGATAGGCAGAGTGCTTTTACTACTATTACTGATACCGTTAGTATTTCCACTTGGCTTTATTGCAATCATGCTTGACCCGTTTTTAAAATTACTTTATAAGGAGAGTAGAAATGACAACAGTAAATGAAGCATTACAAGATTTGGCCGCTTTGGTGGGGTCTGGGACTCCAGTTGGAAATGGCGAATGTTACGCCCTAGCAAGCTACTATGAAACCCTCATCAATCCAGACAGTACAGTTGGATTGGGAGCTGGTGTAGGATATGTTAGTGGTGCAATTGGAGATACAATTTGCGCAGCTAACATCGGAACAAGCTATGATTGGGAAGCGAACGGCTGGACAGTTGCTAGCGATGGAGTTCTGCAGAGTGGTCAGATTTTAACCATCGAGGGAACAGACTGGAACCCATACGGCCACGTTGTGGTTGTAGAGTCGGTTAATGGTGGTCAACTCGTTGTGATTGAGCAAAACTATGCAGGAGCCCGCTATCCTGTACGCAATTATTACAGCGCATCTGATTACATCCAGACAGTGGCACATTTTATCACGCCGGAGCAGTCGGACGGTGAAACTGCTGGTGAAACTACTAGCGTATCAGACTCAAATCAATATGCCGAAAACGGCACAATGACCGTGACCGTAGATGCCATCAACGTCCGCCGTGCTCCTGACACCTCAGGAGAGGTGGTAGATCAGTATGCCAAAGGACAAAGCTTTAAGTATGATACGGTAATCGTGGATGCTAACGGCTTCGTCTGGGTATCTTACATCGGTGGAAGCGGCAAACGGAACTATGTAGCAACAGGGCCTACTCAAAACGGCAAGCGTTACGGTGCAGCTTGGGGAACATTCAAATAAAAAAGCAGCGGAAACTGCGAATATCAATTTAAAAATAAAGACTCAATAAATCATCTAGCCCCGATCGAAAGATTGGGGATTTTCTGGTATAATGGAAAATATAAAAAATGTCCGTTTTAACGGAAACAGAGCATGATTCCCCTATTTGAGAGGGGCAAAAAAGGGGCAAAAATGCTGTAAATAACCGTAAAATAATGTAAAGATAGTTATTTCAAAGCTGAAAATATAGCGGTTTTAAAAGATATTGTAAGATATGGTAGATGCGTGTAATGTTATTT
>NZ_JAPVZU010000025.1:0-5190 GCF_041432545.1 Streptococcus sp. 27098_8_113
TAGAGAATAAGGGAGAGGTAGGAAGAGGTTACCTTTCCCTTTTAGTTATTGATTTATCAGTGATATTGATGGTGTTAGGAAATAAATTTGTAAAAAAGATAAAAAAATTTCAAAAAAGTGTTGACAAGGGAATAGATAGGTGATATACTGATATAGTTGTCGCTTGAGAGAGCGATAAAGACCTTTGAAAACTGAACAAGACGAACCAATGTGCAGGGCGCTACAACGTATGTTGTAGTACTGAACAAAGAAAAAACAATAAATCTGTCAGTGACAGAAATGAGTGAGAACTCAAACTTTTAATGAGAGTTTGATCCTGGCTCAGGACGAACGCTGGCGGCGTGCCTAATACATGCAAGTAGAACGCTGAAGGAGGAGCTTGCTCTTCTGGATGAGTTGCGAACGGGTGAGTAACGCGTAGGTAACCTGCCTGGTAGCGGGGGATAACTATTGGAAACGATAGCTAATACCGCATAACATTGACTATTGCATGATAGTCAATTGAAAGGTGCAAATGCACCACTACCAGATGGACCTGCGTTGTATTAGCTAGTTGGTGGGGTAACGGCTCACCAAGGCGACGATACATAGCCGACCTGAGAGGGTGATCGGCCACACTGGGACTGAGACACGGCCCAGACTCCTACGGGAGGCAGCAGTAGGGAATCTTCGGCAATGGACGGAAGTCTGACCGAGCAACGCCGCGTGAGTGAAGAAGGTTTTCGGATCGTAAAGCTCTGTTGTAAGAGAAGAACGAGTGTGAGAGTGGAAAGTTCACACTGTGACGGTATCTTACCAGAAAGGGACGGCTAACTACGTGCCAGCAGCCGCGGTAATACGTAGGTCCCGAGCGTTGTCCGGATTTATTGGGCGTAAAGCGAGCGCAGGCGGTTAGATAAGTCTGAAGTTAAAGGCTGTGGCTTAACCATAGTACGCTTTGGAAACTGTTTAACTTGAGTGCAGAAGGGGAGAGTGGAATTCCATGTGTAGCGGTGAAATGCGTAGATATATGGAGGAACACCGGTGGCGAAAGCGGCTCTCTGGTCTGTAACTGACGCTGAGGCTCGAAAGCGTGGGGAGCAAACAGGATTAGATACCCTGGTAGTCCACGCCGTAAACGATGAGTGCTAGGTGTTGGGTCCTTTCCGGGACTCAGTGCCGTAGCTAACGCATTAAGCACTCCGCCTGGGGAGTACGACCGCAAGGTTGAAACTCAAAGGAATTGACGGGGGCCCGCACAAGCGGTGGAGCATGTGGTTTAATTCGAAGCAACGCGAAGAACCTTACCAGGTCTTGACATCCCGGTGCCCGTCCTAGAGATAGGATTTTGCTTCGGCACACCGGTGACAGGTGGTGCATGGTTGTCGTCAGCTCGTGTCGTGAGATGTTGGGTTAAGTCCCGCAACGAGCGCAACCCTTATTGTTAGTTGCCATCATTTAGTTGGGCACTCTAGCGAGACTGCCGGTAATAAACCGGAGGAAGGTGGGGATGACGTCAAATCATCATGCCCCTTATGACCTGGGCTACACACGTGCTACAATGGCTGGTACAACGAGTCGCAAGTCGGTGACGGCAAGCTAATCTCTTAAAGCCAGTCTCAGTTCGGATTGTAGGCTGCAACTCGCCTACATGAAGTCGGAATCGCTAGTAATCGCGGATCAGCACGCCGCGGTGAATACGTTCCCGGGCCTTGTACACACCGCCCGTCACACCACGAGAGTTTGTAACACCCGAAGTCGGTGAGGTAACCTTTTAGGAGCCAGCCGCCTAAGGTGGGATAGATGATTGGGGTGAAGTCGTAACAAGGTAGCCGTATCGGAAGGTGCGGCTGGATCACCTCCTTTCTAAGGAAAGACGGAAGCCATTGGTCGTCATGTTTAGTTTTGAGAGGTCTTGTGGGGCCTTAGCTCAGCTGGGAGAGCGCCTGCTTTGCACGCAGGAGGTCAGCGGTTCGATCCCGCTAGGCTCCATTAGGATAGTGATAACTATTCTAAACTTGTCCATTGAAAATTGAATAACTATATCAAATAGTAACAAGAAAATAAACCGAAACGCTGTGAATATTAATGAGTTTAAGACTGAAAGGTCAAAAATAAGGTTAAGTTAGTAAGGGCGCACGGTGGATGCCTTGGCACTAGGAGCCGAAGAAGGACGTGACAAACGACGAAATGCCTCGGGGAGCTGTAAGTAAGCGCAGATCCGGGGATGTCCGAATGGGGGAACCCAACAGGTACTACCTGTTACCCATCTCTGTTAAGGAGATGAGGAGGAAGACGCAGTGAACTGAAACATCTAAGTAGCTGCAGGAAGAGAAAGCAAAAGCGATTGCCTTAGTAGCGGCGAGCGAAACGGCAGGAGGGCAAACCGAAGAGTTTACTCTTCGGGGTTGTAGGACTGCAATGTGGACTCAGATTTTATAGAAGAATGACATGGGAAGGTCAGCCAAAGAGAGTAAGAGCCTCGTATTTTAAATAGAATCTGTACCTAGCAGAATCCTGAGTACGGCGGGACACGTGAAATCCCGTCGGAATCTGGGAGGACCATCTCCCAACCCTAAATACTCCCTAGTGACCGATAGTGAACCAGTACCGTGAGGGAAAGGTGAAAAGTACCCCGGAAGGGGAGTGAAATAGAACCTGAAACCGTGTGCCTACAACAAGTTCGAGCCCGTTAATGGGTGAGAGCGTGCCTTTTGTAGAATGAACCGGCGAGTTACGTTATGATGCGAGGTTAAGTTGAAGAGACGGAGCCGTAGGGAAACCGAGTCTGAATAGGGCGTCTTAGTATCATGATGTAGACCCGAAACCATGTGACCTACCCATGAGCAGGTTGAAGGTGCGGTAAAACGCACTGGAGGACCGAACCAGGGCACGTTGAAAAGTGCTTGGATGACTTGTGGGTAGCGGAGAAATTCCAAACGAACTTGGAGATAGCTGGTTCTCTCCGAAATAGCTTTAGGGCTAGCGTCGACATAAAGATTCTTGGAGGTAGAGCACTGTTTGGGTGAGGGGTCCATCCCGGATTACCAATCTCAGATAAACTCCGAATGCCAATGAATTATGGTCGGCAGTCAGACTGCGAGTGCTAAGATCCGTAGTCGAAAGGGAAACAGCCCAGACCACCAGCTAAGGTCCCAAAATAATTGTTAAGTGGAAAAGGATGTGGGGTTGCACAGACAACTAGGATGTTAGCTTAGAAGCAGCTATTCATTCAAAGAGTGCGTAATAGCTCACTAGTCGAGTGACCCTGCGCCGAAAATGTACCGGGGCTAAAACAATTTACCGAAGCTGTGGATACCTTTATAGGTATGGTAGGAGAGCGTTCTATGTGTGGAGAAGGTGTACCGTGAGGAGCGCTGGAACGCATAGAAGTGAGAATGCCGGTATGAGTAGCGAAAGATGGGTGAGAATCCCATCCACCGTAAGACTAAGGTTTCCAGGGGAAGGCTCGTCCGCCCTGGGTTAGTCGGGACCTAAGGAGAGACCGAAAGGTGTATCCGATGGACAACAGGTTGATATTCCTGTACTAGAGTATGAAGTGATGGAGGGACGCAGTAGGCTAACTCGTGCGTACGAATGGATGTACGTCTAAGCAGTGAGGCGTGGTATGAGTCAAATGCTTATACCTGTAACGTTGAGCTGTGATGGGGAGCGAAGTTTAGTAGCGAGTGAGTGATGTCACACTGCCAAGAAAAGCTTCTAGCGTTGTATCATACTCTACCCGTACCGCAAACCGACACAGGTAGTCGAGGCGAGTAGCCTCAGGTGAGCGAGAGAACTCTCGTTAAGGAACTCGGCAAAATGACCCCGTAACTTCGGGAGAAGGGGTGCTGACTTTAGTCAGCCGCAGTGAATAGGCCCAAGCAACTGTTTATCAAAAACACAGCTCTCTGCTAAATCGTAAGATGATGTATAGGGGGTGACGCCTGCCCGGTGCTGGAAGGTTAAGAGGAGTGCTTAGCGGTAACGCGAAGGTATGAATTGAAGCCCCAGTAAACGGCGGCCGTAACTATAACGGTCCTAAGGTAGCGAAATTCCTTGTCGGGTAAGTTCCGACCCGCACGAAAGGCGTAATGATTTGGGCACTGTCTCAACGAGAGACTCGGTGAAATTTTAGTACCTGTGAAGATGCAGGTTACCCGCGACAGGACGGAAAGACCCCATGGAGCTTTACTGCAGTTTGATATTGAGTGTCTGTGCCACATGTACAGGATAGGTAGGAGCCTATGAGATCGGGACGCCAGTTTCGATGGAGGCGTTGTTGGGATACTACCCTTGTGTTATGGCCACTCTAACCCGGATAGGTGATCCCTATCGGAGACAGTGTCTGACGGGCAGTTTGACTGGGGCGGTCGCCTCCTAAAAGGTAACGGAGGCGCCCAAAGGTTCCCTCAGACTGGTTGGAAATCAGTCGCAGAGTGTAAAGGTATAAGGGAGCTTGACTGCGAGAGCTACAACTCGAGCAGGGACGAAAGTCGGGCTTAGTGATCCGGTGGTTCCGCATGGAAGGGCCATCGCTCAACGGATAAAAGCTACCCTGGGGATAACAGGCTTATCTCCCCCAAGAGTTCACATCGACGGGGAGGTTTGGCACCTCGATGTCGGCTCGTCGCATCCTGGGGCTGTAGTCGGTCCCAAGGGTTGGGCTGTTCGCCCATTAAAGCGGCACGCGAGCTGGGTTCAGAACGTCGTGAGACAGTTCGGTCCCTATCCGTCGCGGGCGTAGGAAATTTGAGAGGATCTGCTCCTAGTACGAGAGGACCAGAGTGGACTTACCGCTGGTGTACCAGTTGTCTCGCCAGAGGCATCGCTGGGTAGCTATGTAGGGAAGGGATAAACGCTGAAAGCATCTAAGTGTGAAACCCACCTCAAGATGAGATTTCCCATAACGCAAGTTAGTAAGAGCCCTGAGAGAAGATCAGGTAGATAGGTTAGGAGTGGAAGTGTGGCGACACATGTAGCGGACTAATACTAATAGCTCGAGGACTTATCCAATTTTCATTGAGCGCAGCTTTTGGCAAGTATTGTGAGGTTTGAGTAGTTATTCAATTTTGAGTTGACAAGGCAATAAGATATTGCAAGTTAATTCAGCTAGTTAAGTGACGATAGCCTAGGAGATACACCTGTACCCATGCCGAACACAGAAGTTAAGCCCTAGAACGCCGGAAGTAGTTGGGGGTTGCCCCCTGT
>NZ_JAPVZU010000026.1:0-4093 GCF_041432545.1 Streptococcus sp. 27098_8_113
CAGCTTTTTCCCAGATTCCTTCCAAAGGATAGACCGTGAAATCCTTCACCTTATCCTCCGCCTCATCTTTCATCATGGATTTAAAGAGCATTTTTATGGAATAGGCCAGTGAATAAAGGGCAGATACCCGCTCGGAGAAATCCGCTTCATTGGGATTGCCCTCGCCTTCAATCACAATGAACTGTTGACTTGGCACCTCTACCAGCTCTGGCTTTTGCTTGGCCCCATAAAGACCTTTCTCACTCTTTCTCCATTCATATTTCATCTTGCTGCCTCCTTTTCTCTTCTTATCTATTAGTATACAAGAAAATACTTGACACCCTATGTCAGGTTTTATATTTTTCTGCCAGCTGATGAATCATTTCTTTCATTTTCACTCGGATTTCGGGCGGTTCTAAGACCTCCACAGCGTCTCCAAAGGACAGAATATAACTATATAGACGATGGTCGTTGGGAATGTCGATTTCTGTATACAGATTTCCTTCGGCATCTGTCCGAATATCTCCGCTTAGTTCATCATAAACCCTGAAGGCTACTTTGCGATCAAACTTGACTGTCAGTTTAATGGTATTTTCATAGGTCAGTTCTTTTTCCAAGACGACATCTTCAAAGCTGTCCTCAAATCTCTCCTCCAGCCGCTCCAGATTTTTCATCCTAGATAGTTTAAAATACCTGAATTCCTGTCGCAAGAGGCAAAAAGCATAAAGATACCAATTCTGACTTTTAAACAACAAGCGTACAGGCTTGACACGGCGATTTGTCTCCTGACCATCACTAGCTAAGTAAGAAAAAGAAACAAGATGCTTGCCTAGAATTGCAGTTTTCAATTGATGAAAGGTATCTTCATATGCTTTATTGTTTTGCCAGTGGTTAAAATCGATTTCGATCCAGTTGGGATTTTTGATTTGAAATAGCGCCGAAAGCTTTGTAAGTAGGTCACTCTGGTAAAGCTGGCTGGTGCTGTCCAGACCTTGCAGGGCTGCCATGATCTGCTCTTTCTCCTCCGCTGTCAGCAGAGACTTCCGCAAGACAAAATCCTCTGCGATTTCTATGCCGCCACCCTTTCCTTGCGTGGTATAAATCGGAATCCCAGCGCTGCTAAGAGAATCCACATCTCGATAAATAGTCCGAACCGAAACTTCGAATTTCTCGGCCAGCTCCGTTGCAGTCACTTTTCCTCTCTCCAAAATGTAGTACAATATCCGAAATAGTCGATTATTCTGCATGCCTGCTCCTTCTCCTCTTCCTATTATACAATACTTGCCATAGCATGTCATATTTAGGCAGGTTAGACCTAGGATAAGCTGTAATGAAAAAGAGAGTGGGACAGAAATCGGTAATTCGTTAGAATTCGATTTCGTCGTCCCACCTCCGCACAGTTGAGTAGGGCTGTAAAAGCTGATGGAATCAGCGTAGTAGAGCCCACTCAACCACTGCGTCTTGCTCGACAATCCAAAGACAATTGAGAGGCTAGGACTTTTGTCCCAGCCTCTTTTAGTGATTATAAACGTTATTTCCGATAGATGTTATTTGCCTTTGTTTCCCTGACCACATCTGGCTAAGCTTTGCCACTATTTCCTGTGACAGGGGCAAATGTTGGCAAAGCCACCCCCTCTTTTAGCAGGGCTTCATGGTAGAGCTTGTAGAAAACATGGTACAGACTCGCCTGCATACCGCTTGCAACGATTAAACTAATCCGAAAGTAAAACTGCCCGCTCGCAGTCATTTGCGGTCCCAAAATATCAGGTTCCTTCAAAACTTCTGGATGTTCTGGCACGGCTTCCTGATTGACAGCAGCGATAATCCGATAAATCTCATCCAAATCCGTCTCGGCATAGATAGGAATATCAATCAAAACCCGCATATCGCCACGGGAAAGATTGCTTACAACGGTGATATTTCGGTTGGGCACAAAGTGAAGAGTTCCGTCCGCATCGCGTACCTGCGTAGTCCGAATCCCAACACTGACAACCGTTCCTGCGATCTTGATAGCACCATTGGTCAAGCGAACATTGTCCCCTACATCCAATTGACGCTCTAAGAGAATAAAGAAACCGTTGACCAAGTCGGACAGAAAGCCCTGCGCTCCCATCCCAATGGCTACGCCGGCAATCCCTGCCCCAGCCAAAAGACTTGAGACCGGCATCCCCAAAATGGATAAAATCCAGTAGAACAAGAGAAAATAAAGAGCATAATTGAGCAAATTCTCAATCAGACGTGTAATGGTCTTTTGCCGAGCGACATCCTGCCGAGATAATTTCAAAGATGGCGCAATCAGTCTAGTCACAAACAGATGGAGAATTTTCTTAGCCACCCAAAATAGTAAACATAAAAAGACCAAGGAGACGAATTTCGAAAACACATCATCCAGAATAGCTGACCAGTCAAATTGCTGGAAATAGCGCGTAAAGACATTCCCATTAGCTGTCATTCTTTCCTCCTATGAGATACAAAAATCTTATTCATTATACCACAAAGGGCGGCGGATAATCATCAAAGCGGCCTTATTCTGTATAGGGTATACCAAAAAACATTGATTTTATACGACCTCTAGCGTATAATGGAAAGCAGTTTATTTTAGAAAGGGAGCTCCTATGTTTCATCGAATTCTTTCTGCTTGGAATCGCGCCAATCTTATCAAACGGATTTCTATTGGGATTGTCACAGGCACCCTGCTGGCTCTTATTCTCCCACAAGCCAGCGCCATTAGCCTCCTAGGACAAATCTTTGTAGGCGGTCTAAAAGCCATCGCACCACTGCTCGTTTTCACTCTCGTTGCCAATGCCCTATCTCAGCACCAAAAGGGACAGAAAAGCAATATGAAAACCGTCATTATCCTTTATCTAATCGGGACTTTTGCGGCTGCCCTTGTCGCTGTCCTCGCCAACTATGTCTTTCCTGTGACCATCGAGCTGACTGCTGCCAGCTCGGAGGTCAGTCCCCCAGAAGGCATCGGTCAGGTCCTGAGCAATCTCCTCCTCAACCTTGTCGATAATCCGATCAACGCTTTGAGCAAGGCTAATTATATCGGCATTCTGTCTTGGGCAGTCTCTTTGGAGTGGCTATGCGAGAAGCAAGCCAGCAAAGTAAAGAACTCTTGAAAACACTGGCAGATATTACTTCGAAGATTGTCGAATGGATTATCAATCTAGCCCCCTTTGGTATTTTAGGTCTGGTGTACACGACCATTTCTGGCAAAGGATTTGAGGCACTTAAGAGCTACGGCATGCTCCTTCTCCTATTACTGGGTTCCATGGCTCTTGTTGCGCTGGTCGTTAACCCCTTGATTGTCTTCATTATGCTTCGGAAAAATCCTTATCCACTGGTTTGGCGCTGCTTAAAAGTCAGTGGCGTCACTGCCTTTTTCACTCGCAGTTCGGCTGCCAATATCCCTGTTAATATGAAACTGTGTCGAGATTTAGGCCTTAATCCTGAAACCTACTCGGTCTCTATCCCACTCGGTTCTACTATCAACATGGCAGGAGCAGCGGTGACAATCAACACGCTTACCCTTGCAGCGGCCAATACACTGGGTATCCAAGTGGACTTTGGAACAGCACTTGTGCTTAGCGTCGTTGCAGCCATTTCCGCCTGCGGGGCTTCTGGAGTGGCTGGAGGTTCACTTCTCCTGATTCCTGTAGCTTGTAGCCTCTTTGGTATCCCAAATGATCTGGCTATGCAAGTCGTCAGCGTTAGTTTTGTCATCGGTGTCATCCAAGACTCTTGCGAAACCGCCCTCAACTCATCCACAGATGTACTTTTTACAGCTGTTGCTGAAATGAGCACCTGGCCCAAAGAAAAACGTTATTAAACAAAGCGCTGAGGCTGGGACAAAAGTCCTAGCCTCTCAATTGTCTTTACCAAACAAGAGACAGGGTACAAATGCTAGCCTGTCTTTTTTCTTTTTAAAGAAATAACAAGCGAGACCAGAGAAGCTAGCGATTTGGATGAGAATGAGAATTTCTGTCAGGCTGAAAATAGCAGAACAGGAAGCTAGAAAGAGAAAGTCGCCAGCACCGATGCGAAGATCATAAAAGAAGGCTAGAAGTCCTAGGGCTAAAAATAAGAGCATGAGCGGATTGATACCCGCTGT
>NZ_JAPVZU010000027.1:0-3033 GCF_041432545.1 Streptococcus sp. 27098_8_113
TCTCCTTTGGAGGAGGTAGCTTTGCTTTGCCACAGGACTTATCGTGGGTAGGTGATATTGAACAAGGCTGGGCTGACCGAGAGATAGCAATGGAGAATAACTACCTGTCAGCGCTGGAGAAGGTGAATAATGGGGAATCTCTGACTGAAGCGGAGCTGACAGCGATAGAGCGATATGCGGCAGCCTATCCGGATCGTGTGGGTGATTCCGTTATACAGTATGTACAGCAAGCACGTCAGGTCAAGGCAGAGGAGATGAAATATCGATCTATCATTGACAAGGTGGATGCAGGGAAGTCTTTGACAGATGAGGAAACTAAATTTTTTGAAGAATATAAGAAAAATCATCCAGATGTTCAAGTGAACAGTGACTCAGTGACTAAGGAAATAGGTGAGAAGAATAAATATAGTGCTGCACTAGAAAAATTAAATAATAATAAAGAATTAACTGCTGCAGATGTAAAAGCGATTGAGAAATATTTAAAATCTCATTCTGATGTATCTTTGAGTGATGCTCAACGTAAGAAATTCGAAGAAGCCCAAGTTACAATTGATTACAAAGAAATTTTAAATAAGGCTAAGAAGGAGGGGGTGTCTGCTAATTACACAGATAAAGAAATCAATACTCTCAGAGCTTATTATCAAAGTCATCCAGATGAAGACGTACCGGACTATTTAGCAGAATCTTTGAATGGTTTTAATACTCAAGGAGCAGCTAAGGGAGCATCGTATGCATCTAGTGCTGCGGACTATAAACTTCTATTTACTAGTAGTTTTGTGGAAGGTGCAGAAACAGTTAACGCAATTAGTAATGGAGCATGGACTGGTAACGGAACTTTGAAAAAATTACGAAGTCTCAAAGAAGCTGCGCAAAATTCTGATAATATGAAATTGTTAGATAAAGCAGATGAGCTTGTAGATGTGGCAGATGACGCTGGGAAATTGACGAAGCTTGGTGGGAAAGTTAGCAATCATTTAGGTAAAATGGGAGTTATTGGTTCAGTAGCATCTGGTGTATCAACTTATCTGGAGCGAAAAGATAAGTATGGTGATGAAGTTGCTCTGCAAGACGCAGCGGCCCATACTGGGATTACAGCGACATCAACTATTATCGGATCTATGATTGGCTCAGTTATACCAATTCCTGTTGTTGGAACGCTTCTTGGTGCTTATGCTGGAACAGTATTAGGAAATGCGCTTTCTACAATATATGATGAATCAAGACATGAGAAACTTGAGTTATCAGACCTTACTGATGGCAGTATATTTAAACTATGGTGATAAAAAATGAGAAAAATAATTTTTATTGGACAGAGCGGTGATAAGGCCGTTTACTATAACACGCGAACAAAAGAGGCTTTGGTAGCCGATAAGAGTACCTTATTAAATACGGAAGGGGCTAGGAAGACCAATAAGGCTATTATTCCTTTGATGTTGGTTTTCATTTTCTTAGGTTTGATAGGGGGGATGGTAGCTATACCAGCTTTTTCCAGTTTTCGATACAGTAGCTGGATGGTTCCGCCTTATATCGCTGCCCAGTTCTTTGTCTGCTTTGGCTTTATATGGATGATGGAAGAGGCCTTGTATAAAGACGTGAAGCAGGTTCAGGGGGCAAGTTCTCAACAGTTCGCGAAGGCCGTTGATTCAAATCTGATTTGGGAAAATTTTAGTAAGAAAAAAGCAACATTTGGGAAAATGATAGTTTTTCTAATAATACAGTTAGCAATTCTATTTTTAGCATTTATAGGAATTGCTACCATACTAAATATTATAAATTCATTTATAAAGCAGGAGAAGTTTGACGCACAAATTTTATTTTCATTATTGATAGGTCTCTTTCCTGCCTTGTTGTACCTTTTCTTATTCCAAAACAACCCCATCCGCTGGTTGTTAGCCGTGCGAAAGTATGAGCAAGGAAAAGTGATATTCGCAGAAGACAAGGAGAAGAAACATGAGTGAGACACTATTACCAATGGGAACAGTGGTTAAACTAAAAGATCAAACAGAACTAATTATTATTGGCAGGGGTTCGCTAGTAGAGCAAAATCAAGAGCTTGTATATTTTGAGTATACAAGTGTTCTTGTACCAACTGGTTATCAGCAAGCCGATCAGCTTTATTTCTTTAATAACAGTGACATTCGTGAGGTTGTATTTATGGGATATAAGAATGATGCTGAATTAGAATTTGAATCTAATTTTTATCAGCTGGTTAAAAAGTCTGGTTTTAAAAAAGGAGTTACAGAGCTATAAGTTCGGTTAGATAATTTAATGATTATTTTAAAAGCTATACTTCTGTTTATACAAAGTATAGTTTTTGATTATTTAAATTTAAGAGGTTATAATGAAAGAAGAAAAATCGAAACAAGATCAGCTGGATGAATTACATCGTCGTCAGTATGAACTGGAACAACAAATAGATGATTTGAATATAGAATATCGCCAGTTTAAGGTGGTGCGGGAGGACGTGATGTCCTCACAAGGTAGCGCCCTATTTCACTTTAAAAACTTGTTGGATTTAGGAGTAACTTCGTCTCATTCAGCTTTTTACCATTATCTTTTAGATGATATTGAGTCAACTACACGAACGCTGGAAGTTGACTTTGAGGAAGAAGACCAAGCGATTAAGAAGCGTTACCAAGCTTATCAGGCGCAATTAACAGCTCTGCATGATCAGCGTAAAAAACTGGAGGGTGATAAGCAATAGTTTTATACATTTTGTATCTAAAGATTTCAGCAATCTAAATTCACTTACAGAAAGGAAGTATATGGTAAAGGTAAATTATGCCAGCCTACAGACGCAGTCTTCTACGATGTCCTCCGTCTCACAGTCACGTGTAGCAGGGTTCAATCAGTTGCTTAGTGCCTTTGACAGCTTCGGTGGTAGTGGAGATGAGCTGATAGGATCGGGCTATGATGCGGCTCGTGTATATGCGACAAGTGTCATGAGTCCCTATTATAAAGGTTTCATTCTCTACTCTGAAGCAGTTGCGGATGCGGCGAACACACTGGCGGATAACTATGTAGCCAAGTGTG
>NZ_JAPVZU010000028.1:0-2765 GCF_041432545.1 Streptococcus sp. 27098_8_113
AGAGGCTAGGACTTTTGTCCCAGCCTCCTGTCTTAAATTTGTTCCATTTGTACTTTCTCAGCCAAATTCATGGCGTGGTCAGCAACTCTGGTATAATGGGAAATAATATCGATAAAGTTGACCCCAGCCTGAGGCGTACATTCTCCCTTGTTGAGACGGGCAATGTGGGTCTTGCGCAGGCTGCGTTCTAGCTTGTCAATAGCTACATGCTTGGCTTCTAAAGTGTTGGCCAACTCCACATCATTTGTTTCCACAGAAGTCAAAGCTTCTTTGATAAAGTCCAAGGTCAGTTGATAAATGTTTTCCAACTCTGCCAAGGCGGCTGGTGAAAATTCCACTTTCTTGCGGTGCAAGTAGTCTGTCAAATTCAGCAAAGCTTCTGAGTGGTCACCAATTCTCTCCAAATCACGACTAGAGTCCAGAAGGCTGGTCAAGACTTCACTCTCTTTTGGATTGAGCTGTTGACCAGAGAGGACAATCAGATAGCGAGTCAATTCATCATCAATAGCGTTGATGGCTTCCTCAGTCTTATGACCCTTCTCAGCGGATTTTTCTTCGTAATTAATAATATAATCATAGGCCAATTCGAAAGATTTAGCCGCGTAGCCACCCAAGTGAAGGAGCTCCTTCTTAGCATTTCCCAAAGCCAGTGATGGTGCTTGGTCAATCAAAATCCTATCTAGGTAGAGGGATTCGTATTTAACAGTTTCATCCTCACCCGGAATCAGCTTGGTAACCAAATAAGCTAAAAGGCCGATAAAAGGAAACTGGATAATGGTATTGGTAATATTAAAGGTTCCGTGGGCAAAGGCAATAGTCATTTCTGGTGACAAATGCAAGGCTGTCTGAAACCACTGAATCAGTGATGTGAAAGGTAGCAGGAAGATCATACAGATGACTGTTCCCACAACGTTAAAGGCCACATGGGCTCCAGCAACACGCTTGGCTGCGATATTAGCCCCCAAGGAAGCAATGATCGCTGTAATCGTCGTTCCGATATTGTCTCCAAAGAGAACTGGCAAAGCTCCTTGTAGATCAATGAGATTGCTGGCATAGAGATTTTGCAGAATCCCAATGGTCGCCGAAGATGCTTGAATGAGCAGGGTCAAGCCCGTTCCGACAAAGACACCTAAGACTGGATTTTTACTTAGCTGAACCATGTAATCTCGAAAGACTTGCAAGTCTTTAAGAGGCTCCATGGCTCCACTCATGAGATTGAGGGCGAAAAAGATCCCGCCGACACCAAAGAGGATACGCCCGACATTGTTCACTGAGCGATTCTTTGTGAAAAAGAGGCAAACCGCACCGACAAAGAGCAAGGGCAGGGCGTAATCACCCAGCTTAAAACCAATGATGAAGGAAGTCACGGTCGTACCAATATTGGCCCCCATGACAATCCCGATAGCCTGACGCAGGGTCAACAGCCCCGCACTCACCAGACCAACTGTGATCACTGTCACACCTGAACTAGACTGGATCAGGGCTGTCATCCCAATCCCAACCAGCACACCTAAAAAAGGATTGCTCGTGTATTTATCAATGAAATAGCGCAGTCGGTCTCCTGCCGCCTGCTGTAAGCCGTCACCCATCATACGAATACTGTACAGGAACAGCCCTAAGCCTCCTAAAAAGCTAAATATAATTTCTTGCCAATTAATGGACATTTCTTTTCCTCCGAAAAATAAATAGCGGATAATCTCCTATACTATTTTAAAACATCCAGCCTAATCTCACAAGCCTTTTCTGAAAAAGAATCAAATTATTTTTGCTAATTTTGAAACTTTTATTTTCATCACATTCAAGAGCAAACTAGAGCAAGCAACAAGGCCCTCTCACTAGAAGCAAAGACAAGCAGACAGAACTAAATTTCAACATATTTAGCTTGGTTCACCGCTTTCTAGGATCAGCCTTAAAAGATAGAAATTATCTCAGTTTATTTCAGCACGATTCACATTCTACGCATACAAAGATTAAAAATCCCAGATAGCCTATGACTATCTGGGATTTACTTTCCATCACTAAAATGTTGTCATCATTTTAGCTGGTTTTTAAGATTAGTCTTCCAAATTGACATCAGATGCGGATTCTTTCTTCTTTTTGTTCTTGAGAAAGGCTGATGCCCAAGTTGCTATTCCCAATCCAAGAGCTGCTAATGGATTATTGGCAGTTCCTGTATTTGGTAAAGCTTTAGCATTTGGAGTAACTTTGACTTGTCCTGGTTGTGCAGGTTGTGGCTTAGGTGCTTGAGAGTGATTTGTAACACTAGATACAGACGCACTTTCAGACAGACTAGCTGAAATGCTTGCGCTATCACTCAGTGACACACTTACTGATGCGCTCAATGAAGTAGAGACGCTCGTACTCAAGTAGGCACTTGCTGAAAGTGATTCGTCAGCGATAGCATGGCTGGCACTGATTGAGCCTGAAATGCTTGTACTTGTGCTCAATGAGGTAGAGACAGATTGGCTCAAGCTTACTGATGCTGAAGTGCTCTCATTTACTGAGACAGACTGACTGGCTTTTACTGAAACCGAAGCACTTGCACTTGTTGAAACAGATTCGCTAGAGCTTACTGAGGCTGAAGCACTCTCACTTGCTGAAACAGACTGACTGGCGCTTACTGATGTAGAAGCACTTGCACTTGCTGAAACAGACTGGCTAGCGCTCACCGATGCCGAAGCACTTTCGCTTGCTGAAACAGACTCACTTGCGCTTACTGATGTAGAAGCACTTGCACTTGCTGAAACAGACTGACTGGCGCTTAC
>NZ_JAPVZU010000029.1:0-2224 GCF_041432545.1 Streptococcus sp. 27098_8_113
CTTGCTGAGTCGCTTGCACTAATTGAGGCACTGAGGCTCGTGCTCAAACTTGTACTTGCTGAGTCGCTTGCACTAATTGAGGCACTGAGACTTGTGCTCAAGCTTGCACTTGATGACTCTGATGCACTAATTGAGGCACTGAGACTTGTGCTCAAGCTGGTGCTTGCTGAATCTGAAGCGCTAATTGAAGCACTGAGGCTGGTGCTCAATGATGCTGAGGCACTTGCACTTGCTGAGACAGACTGGCTCAAGCTCATTGACGCTGAAGCAGACTCGCTTGTTGAGACAGACTGGCTTGCGCTCAATGAGGTTGAAGCTGATTCACTTGTTGAAACTGACTGGCTTGCGCTCAATGATGCTGAGGCACTTGCACTTACTGAGACAGACTGGCTCAAGCTCATTGACGCTGAAGCAGACTCGCTTGTTGAAACTGATTGACTCAAGCTTACTGATGCTGAAGCACTTGCGCTTGTTGAGACTGACTGGCTAGTGCTCAATGAGGTTGAAACAGATTCACTTGCTGAAACGGATTGACTTAAGCTCAACGAAGATGAGGCACTTGCACTTACTGAGACAGACTGACTTGTGCTCAATGACGTTGAAGCTGATTCACTTGTTGAAACGGATTGACTCAAGCTCAACGATGCTGAAGCACTTGCACTTGCTGAAACTGACTGACTCAAGCTCAACGATGCTGAAGCACTTGTGCTTGTTGAGACAGATTGGCTGCCACTCAACGATGCTGAGGCTGATTCACTTGCTGAAACTGATTGGCTACCACTCAATGACGCTGAAGCGCTCGTGCTTGTTGAGACGGATTGACTCAAGCTCAACGATGCTGAAGCGCTTGTGCTTACTGAGACAGACTGGCTTGTTGAGACAGACTGGCTTGCGCTCATTGAGGTTGAAGCTGATTCACTTGTTGAAACTGACTGGCTTGCGCTCAATGATGCTGAGGCACTTGCACTTGCTGAGACAGACTGGCTCAAGCTCAGTGACGCTGAAGCAGACTCGCTTGCTGAAACGGATTGACTTAAGCTCAACGAAGATGAGGCACTTGTGCTTGTTGAGACAGATTGGCTGCCACTCAACGAAGCTGAGGCTGATTCACTTGCTGAAACTGATTGACTCAAGCTCATTGACGCTGAAGCACTTGTGCTTTCTGAAACGGATTGACTCAGGCTCACTGATGCTGAAGCACTTGCACTTACTGAGACAGACTGGCTGGTGCTCATTGAGGTTGAAGCTGATTCACTTGTTGAAACTGATTGACTCAGGCTCAATGACGCTGAAGCACTTGTGCTTTCTGAAACGGATTGGCTCAGGCTCAACGATGCTGAAGCACTTGCACTTACTGAGACTGACTGGCTGGTGCTCATTGAGGTTGAAGCTGATTCACTTGTTGAAACTGATTGACTCAAGCTCAGTGACGCTGAAGCACTCCTACTTAATGAGACGGATTGGCTACCACTCAACGATGCTGAGGCACTCTTGCTCAATGAAACTGACTGACTCAAGCTTAACGAAGCTGAAGCACTATTACTCAATGAGACTGACTGACTCAAGCTCAATGACGCTGAAGCACTGGCACTTGTGCTTACTGATACAGACTGACTGGTGCTCAATGAAGTTGAAGCTGATTCACTTGCTGATACAGACTGACTCGTGCTCAACGATGCTGAGGCACTGGCACTTACTGATACAGACTGGCTGGTGCTCAATGAAGTTGAAGCTGATTCACTTGCTGAAACTGATTGACTCAAGCTCAACGATGCTGAGGCACTCGCGCTTGCTGAAACTGACTGGCTCAAGCTTACTGACGCTGAAGCTGATTCACTTGCTGAAACGGATTGGCTCAAGCTCAATGAGGCTGAGGCGCTTGTGCTTGTTGAAACTGACTGGCTCAGGCTTACTGACGCTGAAGCACTGGCACTTGCTGAAACGGATTGGCTCAAGCTCAATGAGGCTGAGGCACTTGCACTTGCTGAGACAGACTGGCTGGTGCTCAATGAGCTTGAAGCTGATTCACTTGTTGAAACTGACTGGCTACCACTCAATGAAGTTGAAGCAGACTCGCTGGTTGAAACTGACTGGCTCAAGCTCAATGAAGTTGAGGCACTTACGCTTGCTGAGACAGACTGGCTGGTGCTCAATGACGCTGAAGCAGACACACTTGCTGAAACTGACTGGCTTGCGCTCAATGACGCTGAAGCAGACTCGCTTG
>NZ_JAPVZU010000030.1:0-1647 GCF_041432545.1 Streptococcus sp. 27098_8_113
GGCTAGCACTGATTGAAGCGGATACGCTGGTGCTTGCTGAGTCGCTTGCACTAAGTGACGCACTTAGACTGGTACTCAAACTTGTGCTTGATGAATCTGAGGCACTAATTGAGGCACTGAGGCTTGTACTCAAGCTGGTGCTTGATGAATCTGAGGCACTGAGTGAGGCACTGAGACTTGTGCTCAGGCTCGTGCTTGATGAATCTGAAGCGCTAATTGAGGCACTGAGGCTTGTACTCAAGCTGGTGCTTGATGAATCTGAAGCGCTAATTGAGGCACTGAGGCTGGTGCTCAGACTAGTACTTGTTGAATCTGAGGCACTGATTGAGGCACTTAGACTTGTGCTCAAGCTGGTGCTTGATGAATCTGAGGCACTGAGTGATGCACTTAGACTTGTACTCAAGCTGGTGCTTGCTGAATCTGAGGCACTGAGTGATGCACTGAGACTTGTGCTCAAACTTGTGCTTGTTGAATCTGAGGCACTGAGTGATGCACTGAGACTTGTGCTCAAACTTGTACTTACTGAATCTGAGGCACTGAGTGAAGCACTGAGGCTGGTGCTCAATGATGCTGAGTCGCTTGCACTAAGTGAGGCACTGAGACTGGTACTCAAACTTGTACTTGTTGACTCTGAGGCACTGTGTGATGCACTTAGACTGGTACTCAAGCTGGTGCTTGATGAATCAGAAGCGCTAATTGAGGCACTGAGGCTTGTACTCAAGCTGGTGCTTGATGAATCAGAAGCGCTAATTGAGGCACTGAGGCTTGTGCTCAAGCTTGCACTTGATGACTCTGATACACTAATTGAGGCACTGAGACTTGTGCTCAAGCTTGCACTTGATGACTCTGATGCACTAATTGAGGCACTGAGACTGGTACTCAAACTTGTACTTGTTGACTCTGAGGCACTAATTGAAGCACTGAGGCTTGTACTCAAGCTGGTGCTTGATGAATCTGAGGCGCTAATTGAGGCACTGAGGCTCGTGCTCAAACTTGTACTTGCTGAGTCGCTTGCACTAATTGAGGCACTGAGGCTCGTGCTCAAACTTGTACTTGCTGAGTCGCTTGCACTAAGTGACGCACTGAGGCTTGTACTCAAGCTGGTGCTTGCTGAGTCGCTTGCACTAAGTGACGCACTGAGGCTTGTACTCAAACTTGTACTTGCTGAGTCGCTTGCACTAATTGAGGCACTGAGGCTTGTACTCAAGCTGGTGCTTGTTGACTCTGACGCGCTGAGTGAGGCACTGAGGCTCGTGCTCAAGCTGGTACTTGTTGACTCTGAGGCACTGATTGAGGCACTGAGGCTTGTGCTCAAACTTGTACTTGCTGAGTCTGACGCGCTAAGTGAGGCACTGAGGCTTGTGCTCAAACTTGTACTTGATGAGTCTGACGCGCTGAGTGAGGCACTGAGGCTTGTGCTCAAGCTGGTGCTTGCTGAATCTGACGCACTGATTGATGCACTTAGACTAGTACTCAAGCTGGTACTTGCTGAGTCGCTTGCACTGATTGATGCACTGAGGATCGTGCTCAAGCTTGTGCTTGCTGAGTCTGACGCGCTAAGTGAGGCACTGAGGCTGGTGCTCAAACTTGTGCTTGCTGAATCTGACGCACTAATTGACGCACTGAGGCTTGTACTCAAGCTGGTGC
>NZ_JAPVZU010000031.1:0-1277 GCF_041432545.1 Streptococcus sp. 27098_8_113
GTACCAAATGTACCAGGAACTACACCAGTCGGCCCAGATGGCACAACACCATTGACACCGAAAGATCCGAGCGATCCAAGCAAGGGTTACAACCCACCACCAATTCCAAGTGATCCAACGAAGGATACACCAATCAACTACGTTAAAGATGGTCAAAAAGCGATTATTACCTTCGTAGACCAAGACGATAACAACAAGGAAGTTGGTAAGGTTGTCGAAAGCGGTAAGTCAGGTGAGCCAATCGGTACAACCAACTACGCAGCTCGTCTGAAAGAATTGACAGACAAGGGTTACGAAGTTGTAACAGATGAGTTCGCAGGACCTAAGACCTTCGATAATGACGATAAGAAGGATCAAACCTTCACCGTTACTCTTCGTCAAGGTACAGAGAAGATTACAGACCCAGCTAAGCTCAACAAGAAAGTATCACGTACTATCAAGTACGAATACGCAGATGGTGAGACAGCCGGTCGTCCAGCTCTGAAAGCTCCTGTGACTCAAGAAGCAGCCTTCACACGTACAGGTGAACGTAACCGTGTAACTGGTAAGGAAACCTTCAGTGCATGGACACCAGCTACGAAAGAATTGGCTCAAGAAGCTACACCAGTTGTAACTGGATTCGTGGCAGACAAGGCCAATGTAGCAGCGAAGACAGTGACTCCTGATGATAAGGATAGTGAAGAAACAGTTAAGTACAGCAAACTTGGTTCATACGTACCAAATGTACCAGACGGACTTCCAAAAGTACCAAACCTTCCATATCCAAACGATCCAACAGATCCAAGCAAACCAGGTACTGATCTTCCAGTGATTCCACATGTACCAGGAACTACACCAGTAGGTCCAGATGGCACAACACCATTGACACCGAAAGATCCGAGCGATCCAAGCAAGGGTTACAACCCACCACCAATTCCAAGTGATCCAACGAAGGATACACCAATCAACTTCGTGAAGGATGGTCAAAAAGCAATTATCAGCTTCGTAGACCAAACTGACGGTAATAAGGAATTGACCAAGGTTGTCGAAAGCGGTAAGTCAGGTGAGCCAATCGGTACAACCAACTACGCAGCTCGTCTGAAAGAATTGACAGACAAGGGTTACGAAGTGGTGAACGATGAGTTCGCAGGACCTAAGACCTTCGATAATGACGATAAGAAGGATCAAACCTTCACCGTTACTCTTCGTCAAGGTACAGAGAAGATTACAGACCCAGCTAAGCTCAACAAGAAAGTATCACGTACAATCAAGTACGAATACGCAGATGGTCAAACAGC
>NZ_JAPVZU010000032.1:0-852 GCF_041432545.1 Streptococcus sp. 27098_8_113
ATTAGCCAGATTAGGAGAGGGTATTCTTGCTCACGCTGATCGTAGATAGCTAGGGTCAAGCCCATCGTTAGCAGTAAGAGCTGGGCTAGCGAAAGATAGCCTAAACTCCAGCTTAGAAAAATCAAGCCCAGCACTAACTCAAAAGCAGCATACCAGACAGGCAGCTGGATCTTGCAGAAACGGCAGCGGAAGCCATTAAGCAACTGAGACAGGATAGGGATCAAATCCCGTGCTCTGAGTATCTGCTTGCAGTTGTCACAGTGGCTGCTTGGTGAGATGATGGACTGGTGAGGGAAGCGGTCAATAACTAAGCCTAGAAAGGAGGCCAGAACCGTTCCGACTAGAAAAAAGTATAGATGAATCATACTTGTTTATTCGTGATTTTGAGTAGAAAAATCTAAAATTTTACAACTTTTCTAATAAAGTAAAAATTTGAGTTTTAAGGCTTGACTTTCTTAATTAGAAGCATTATAATTAAAACATAATCGATAAAGATTAGAATGATTACAAATAAAAAGAGAGGTATCATTATGACTCAAGTAAAACATGGCGCTGCAGCAGATGTAGCAACTTTCACTAACCAAAATTCTTTACCAAAAACAAAAGCAGTTCTTAACCAAGTGGTTTCAGATCTTTATACAGCTCGTATCGCTCTTCACCAAGTTCACTGGTATATGCGTGGTGCAGGCTTCATGGTATGGCATCCAAAAATGGACGAATACATGGATACAATTGATGAAACCTTGGATGAAGTCAGCGAACGTTTGATTACTCTAGGTGGCAAGCCTTATTCAACTCTGACAGAGTTTATCCAACACAGCAAGATTGAAGAAAAAGCTGGCGAATTCAGCA
>NZ_JAPVZU010000033.1:0-724 GCF_041432545.1 Streptococcus sp. 27098_8_113
ACGATGCTGAAGCAGACTCGCTGGTTGAGACAGACTGGCTGGTGCTCATTGACGTTGAAGCTGATTCACTTGCTGAAACTGATTGGCTCAGGCTCAATGATGCTGAAGCAGACTCGCTGGTTGAAACTGATTGACTCAAGCTCAACGATGCTGAGGCACTTGCACTTGTTGAAACTGATTGACTCAGGCTCAATGATGCTGAAGCTGATTCGCTTGCTGAAACGGATTGGCTCAGGCTCAATGACACTGAAGCACTTGTGCTTACTGATACAGACTGGCTTGCGCTCATTGAGGTTGAAGCTGATTCACTTGTTGAAACTGACTGGCTCAGGCTTACTGATGCTGAGGCACTTGCACTTGTTGAAACGGATTGGCTCAAGCTTACTGATGCTGAAGTGCTTGCTGAGACAGACTGGCTCAGGCTTACTGATGCTGAAGCACTTGCACTTGCTGAGACTGACTGGCTCAAGCTCAATGACGCTGAGGCACTTGTGCTTACTGATACAGACTGGCTTGCGCTCATTGAGGTTGAAGCTGATTCACTTGTTGATACAGACTGGCTCAAGCTTACTGACGCTGAAGCTGATTCACTTGCTGATACAGACTGACTCGTGCTCAACGATGCTGAGGCACTGGCACTTACTGAGACTGACTGGCTGGTGCTCAATGAAGTTGAAGCTGATTCACTTGCTGAAACTGATTGACTCAAGCTCAACGATGCTGA
>NZ_JAPVZU010000034.1:0-652 GCF_041432545.1 Streptococcus sp. 27098_8_113
ACACAAGAAGCAGCCTTCACACGTACAGGTGAACGCGACCGTGTAACTGGCAACAAGACTTTCACTCCATGGACACCAGCTACGAAAGAATTGGCCCAAGAAGCTACACCAGTCGTAACTGGATTCGTGGCAGATAAGGCCAATGTAGCAGCGAAGACAGTCACTCCTAATGATAAGGATAGCGAAGAAGTTGTACAATACAAGAAACTTGGTTCATACGTACCAAATGTACCAGATGGACTTCCAAAAGTTCCAAATCTTCCATATCCAAACGATCCAACAGATCCAACAAAACCAGGTACTGATCTTCCAGTGGTACCAAATGTACCAGGCACTACACCAGTAGGCCCAGATGGCACAACACCATTGACACCGAAAGATCCGAGCGATCCAAGCAAGGGTTACAACCCACCACCAATTCCAAGTGATCCAACTCAGGATACACCAATCAACTTCGTGAAGGATGGTCAAAAAGCGATTATCACCTTCGTAGACCAAGATGATAACAACAAGGAAGTTGGTAAGGTCGTTGAAAGCGGTAAGTCAGGTGAGCCAATCGGTACAACCAACTACGCAGCTCGTCTGAAAGAATTGACAGACAAGGGTTACGAAGTGGTGAACGATGAGTTCAAGGGACCTAAGACCTTCGATA
>NZ_JAPVZU010000035.1:0-529 GCF_041432545.1 Streptococcus sp. 27098_8_113
CGTTCGTCACCTAGTAAGCGGTGGTATAACTCTAGTTGTTCTTTATCTAACTTGGAAGTGTAGGCTGCTAACGAACTTCGAAGAGCGACTAAATCATCTAAAGCTAGTTCGCGCTTGCTCAGTCTATGACTAATGGTTCCAACTTCTTCATAAGACTGACGATCGAAGCGGCGTTTTTGGCTCTCTTGCTTTCGAAGAATGTCATGAATATGATTCCGAAATTTTGTTTTGAAGTAGCGATAAAGGCGACTTTCGTCTTGACTGATATCTGGATGGCTTTCTTCCAGCTGGTGATAAACCAGCATACCTTCTTGTTCCCAGTCACTACCCTCCCATAAATGCACATAATAATCCCGTGCACAGCGACGGACGATCCACTGCACTTTCTCATAGCGTTCCTTGAAGTTCATGTTATCTCCTTTTTCTTTGATAATATGATTCTACAAGAAAAACTCTTTCCTCAGGCCTCCTGTCCCTATCCTGTCTATTTTATACCCCAACTGGTACCTAACAAAAATATCTATGACAT